>CAZEFV010000010.1:0-5704 GCA_964511595.1 uncultured Candidatus Peribacteria bacterium | reverse complement strand
CAACACTCTAATAGATGCATTTTTGCTTACAGCAATTTCATCAATAGACCATCCAGTTCCTGCGGCATTTTGATCTAATCCATATCTAGAACCAGCAACTTCAATAGAAAGATTCTTAATAATTCCAGTTCCATCAGCAACGTCAATAACAAGATCTTTCAACAATACAGGTTCAGCTACTTCCAAGGTTCCTTTTGCTACCACAACATTATTAGATCCAGTACCTGCATCTACAGACGTAGGAAGAGAATCATCATTAACAAATCTGATTTTTCCTCCTTCTATAGTATAAAGGGAAGAAAGAGCTGGCATTGTAGCTTCATTTGTAGTTCTGAACTTAGTTTCTTTCTCCTCAGCTACGATATCAGCAATTTTCTTAAGTTGTAATTGAATATAAGAAGGAACTCTTTCAAGAACAGCCATTTCTCCTATAATAGTATAAGTAGCAGTCCTTCCTCCAGCAATAACATCATTATCCAAAGCGATAATCATATTTTTTCCTTCGAGAGTAACATACTTAGAAACAACTTTTCCATCTCTGTAAACTTTTACATTGTCTACTAATCCTTGAAGATCAAATCCAGAAGCGTTATTCAATACTACGTTTCTAAGAACGATTTCTTTATCTTCTTTCCCTGTAGTGTCATATACATTCTCAATTTTAAATTCTCCTAAAGTATAAGTTTTCTGAGAACCTAGCTTGTAAGTAGCATCCTCACCCTGTACAGCAGTAAATTTAGCTACTGCCACTGCATAATTCACAGTCTGATAGGTAGTAGTATTTCCTTTAACGCTAACACTTTTAGCAGAAGAAACAGCATCAACTAATTTGAAAGCTACCTGAGATCCTGCAGTAGTACCTTTAAGTTCTACAACTAGATCAAGAGTTTCATTAGCTTTAACATCAAATCCTCTAGTAAAATTAACAGTAACTTTTCCATCTGAAGCAACTTTTCCTACAGAAGAAACAGATTTACCATCTTTCTCAAATCGAACACCATTGATGTCTGATCTACTAGAAAGTCCACCTCTCTCCAAAACGATAGAGTTAACCGTAATTGCTTCAGAAGCCTTAAATGCAATTGAATTGAAAACAACAGTTCCCTGTCTAGGTGCAGATTTAATCTCTGAAGAGTAATCAGCAACAGAAATATCTAAGTCTCCAGCTTTTTCAGCAGGATTGTTAGTATCAGGGTTTTGCTGACAGATTGCAGGACAATCACTAGTCTCAAGAGCACATGCAAGAGCAATCATAGGATCTTTACATTGAGCAAGACCTCCAGCAATTACATCTTCATTTTCAGAAGCTCTCTGAAGCATAATCATTACATATCCTCTAACCTCTTTCATATTCTCAGCATCATTGATCTGAGTCATGATTCCTGCATTTTTCAATGCGTTAAGGTGAGCAAGATAGTAAGGAGTACCTCCATTATTCTCTTCTCCCCAGATAGCTCTAGAAATAACAGTTCCAAACTCAGCTCTAGTTGTTATACCAAAAGGATTGAATTCAGAGATTCCAACTCCCATAAGACCCATCTGACAAGCTTTAATGATCCAGTCATGTAGATCTCCTTTTACTGAAGCAATATCAGTAAAGTTACAAGCTTTTGAAGTATCAGGCGTAACTCCAAGAACTTCTTCAGCCCATGCTCCAAGCATTTTAGCCATTTCAGCTCTGTTCATAGCACCATACATATTTGCATTATCGATTGGGTACTGTGTAGTAACCCCTACTCCATACGCATATGCGTATGCATCTTCTAACTCTGTTCCATAGTTTGCAGCACCGAGCGCAGCCATAGGAACAAGATTTCATGCAGCAAGTATCACTCCAGATACTGCAGCTAACATCTTTTTTAAAGACATGTTGTTAATAAAATAATAATATAAAAGGTCACAAAATTCTGACCAAACAGGGCTGCCATTCTGTCTCCACAGAAATAGACTGTCGTTCAGCATAAGAATATTAGACAAGATTGCAAGACTTTTTTGGACATTTTTTGACACCATTGACAACCATAGGTTATCAGTAGCGTTTTAAAATGCATTTTCCCATTTTTTCCTGCAAACAAAAGAGCAAATACTTCTCCTTTGTCTAGCTATCATCATACAGAGAAATACTCATCAGTTACGAGAAGCAACAAAGGTATATAAACAATCTCCAAATACCTTTCCTCAGTCATAATGGTAGCAATCGTCCTCACTTAATAAAACGATGCCCATACAATTGCGTTTACGACAAGAAAAGACAAGTGTGACAAGTTAGGAGTTGACTTTATAAAATTAAATGACAAGATAATAATAGAGAAAAAGGGCATTTCTATTGAAAAATATCAAGAAAACCCTTCATAAGAAAAGATAAAATGCTACAACAAATAACCAATTTAAAAATCAGGGCCTCAAAGCAAATTCACAACAATTCTCACTAATGAATAAGAAAGGAAGCAGATCGCAATACCAATAGTTGCACCTAACATCATCTGTTTTGCAGACTTAAATTCCTTTTCTTCACCTCTCGACATTACCAATTGAATTCCATTATACACGAGAAAAACAAAGCAGACAAAACCAATCAAAAACCATAAATACCCATTCACAGCAGAGACCACATTCCATACATCAATAGCACTCCCCTCATAGGTACCATCCACCACAGTTGAGGGAATGTTCACATCTTTTTCGAGTCCTTCTTTGGGGACATGAATCTGGATACCGCCAGCCAAAAGAATATGATCTTTCATACTAATCAAGAGAAAAATAAAATAAAACACCATAAAGAAACTATTCTGCATCCGAGACAACAGGAGTTTTTACGATTTCTTCCAAGTCATTTCCCGCCGATTGAAAAAGCGTAATAATCGAGACACTTGCCAAAGCAACTAAAATTCCAAGAATAATATAAAATAAATTTCGTCTCATTTTACTAGGATCTTCTCACTGTCCTGACTTAGTAATGTATAAGATTCCATTAATAATAATCATCGTCACTGAAATCACTATAGTTAAGATAAGAAAGAATCTCACAATCTGTGCTAGCAAAGGAGCTTTTTGATCAAAAGAAAGATCAACACCTTCTTTGGTAGAGACTTCAATACCGGCAACATTTCCTCATTTTAGCACACGATTTCCGACAGCATCAGGAGTATTTCATCGATCTACAACAGTACTTGCATTTTTAGAAGGACAAAATGCCTGTTGCATCAATTCTCCATCGTCACAAAACTGTGCAACAGAAAAACTAAAAAAAGAAAGAGAAAAAAAACTGAACAATAAGAAAGGTTTTAAAGAAAGTCTCGATAAGAACATTCGTTACTAAATTTGAGATAATAAAGCATCTGCCTCTTGCTCCTCTTGCTGTTTGGAAGCCGTTTCTGCTGTTTTAATAGCTTGCTGTTGTTTCTGATATTCAGGAGAAGAGAAAACTCTTTCATATTTCTGTTTGATTTGTTCTTGTTTTTCCTGATATTTCGCTTCAATTTCTGCTAGTTTTTCTTTTTCTTTAGTTAAAATTTCACGAAGTTTAGATATTTGTTCATCATTCATCAGCGGATACAAATCAAACCAGCTTTGTTTTTCTTTTTCATCTGCTATAGACTTAGATTCAAGCACAAGAGCTACTAAATCAGCATGATCTCTAAGAAACCCTTCAGAAATAATAAATTTACTAGCAAAATCCAGTAAATAAGCAGGAAGATATTGAGCAAGAAGTTCTTTATTCATGGGTATAAAAGGAGATAAATAGATAAAAGACAAAAGTAATTAATTCCATAAAGATGCTGCATTTTTAATAATTTTTTCCACATCTTGTGTTTCTTTTTTATGATATTTTTGAGCTTTTTCGTGGATAAGATCAACTTTTTTCATATTTTGTTTCATTTCCTCTATTTCCTTTTTAGTCATTGAACGTTTACGTTGACCGCCACTATAATATTGTTCATTCATCAGTGATAAGCATTTATAAACTAAAGAAATCTTGTGTTAATCAACTGTTCAACCTCTTCCTGATTGATAATATCTCTTTCTAAAAGTTTTTTTGCATATTGTTTTGTTGAGATCATTCATGTTTGACTCGAAGTTTCAATAATATTAGGAATTTGATCCAAAGATCTCTTTTTGAGATTATTTCTAACAGCAGTATTATTGAGCAATAATTCAAACACTGCAATTCTTCCAAGTCCATCTTTCCTTTTTATAAGAGTTTGAGACAATATTCCAGATAAAGCATCTCCCAATCTATCCAAAACCCCCATCTGCATATCAGAAGGGAAAAAAGACAGAAATCTATTGATACTAGAAGATGCTGAATTAGTATGTAAAGTCGAAAAAACCAAATGTCCTGTTTCTGCAAGATCAAGAACAGCTTCTGCCGTCTCTACATTTCTAATTTCTCCTACAAAAATTACATCAGGATCTTCTCTGAGAGCAGATTTTATAGCATTATTAAAAGACCACGTATCATGTCCAAGCTCTCTCTGGGAAATTAGCGATCTCTTTGGAGTAAAAGCATATTCAATAGGATCTTCAATGCTAATAATATTATTCGGCTGAGTTCTATTAATTTCTTCGAGCATAGCTACAATTGTAGTAGATTTCCCAGCACCTGTCGGTCCTGTAACCAGAAACAATCCTTTTTGGGAAGAAAGGATATTATCTTTAATAGATTGAGCACTATTTTGAAACATAATCTCTTCAAGATTCCTAGGTTGCATATCAATTTTTCTAAGTACAGCACCAATTTTTCCTGTTTTTAAAAAAGCATTTACTCTATAAGGATTTCCATTTTTGGAAACATAAGCAAAATCAGCCTCTTTATCAGCCAAAAATTTATCATATCTCTGGGGATTATTACGAAAAAGTTGTTTGAGGATGATTTCCATATGTTCATCGGAAAGCTGTTCAGCATCATCCTTTCTAGTAATTTCTCCATTAACTCTGTAAGCAAGGCGTTCTCCTGCCGAGAGATGTAAATCAGAAATATTTTGATTTTGTGAGACGAGGGAAAGAATTCCTTCTATATCCGTTCAAAAACTTTGCATTGAGATAAAGAGTAAATAAAATGCTTCTCAATTATATCTGAAACAGAAAGGTTTGTCAAATTTTGAAGAGGATTTTTTCTTGTTCTTGTATTCGTAAAGGAATAGTATATAATTAGTCGCTTTATCTCATTGGGAAACGAGAGAATGAAAGTGTTAATTAAAGGATATTATGGATACAAAAACTTTTGAGATGAAATAATTCTTCTCTCACTTTTGAGATGGATAGAACAAACATTACATCCTCATCAGATTTTTTTATCTGCTGGAGAAAAGGAACGAATCGAGCATCGACTTATTCATCACAGTAAGCTATATCCAGCAGGCGTATTAGACAAAATCAAAATAATAGAAAAAACTGGATGATCCGACCATATCAAAAACGTTTTAGGAATTGACCAAAATCGAGATTTCGTAGTACTATGAGGTGGACAAGTAGTAGATGAGGAAAGAAAATTTCCTCATGATGGACGAAATTTACCACTTCTTTATAGAAAGTACATCAATTCTGGGCAATTCGCTCTAGTGGGAGGACTTGGAACGCAAAACAAAGACGGAACTCCTCTCTTACACAAAATGCTACTCGAACGTGCAAAAATCGTACTACTTAGAGAGAGTTTTTCTCAGGGAATAGCGGAAAAAGTACTCAAAAAAGAACAGACAAAAAA
>CAZEFV010000009.1:5713-14371 GCA_964511595.1 uncultured Candidatus Peribacteria bacterium | reverse complement strand
ACCTATCTGGCTTTCTTTGTATACTAAAAGAGTGTTACGCTTACTGTCAGAGCAAAGATATAACAAACTATAGGATAAAAATAAAAACAATTACAAAGTAGGGGAAACTATTATATTATCAATTACTTTTACTTTCGTATGAATCTCAAAGGTATTTTTTCAGGCTTTTCTTGTCTAATTTATCGTTTTTTTCAGAATGTCAGAGGATTGTTGGAAGTGATCCGTACACTTTCATCAAGTAGTTTAGCCTTCGTGATCTTAGTTCTGAGAGTGATTGATGGAGGTGGTGCATAAGTTGTCCTTCCATAATTACAAACTGATTTACTAATTCTTTCAATGTTTTTTCTTTTACTTCTTTTTTCGGTTTATTATGTAGTTCTCGTTCTTTCATCACTTGGGTGAGGAAATTCAGCAGTTCGTTTGATTGCCTTTCGTTTATTTGTGGAATTGTATCATTGAACTCTAGGAATATATTTTGTATTGCTATCTCATAATTAGTATACAGCAATAAAAAATCTGATCGTTTAATGTCGCCGATCTTGTATTTTTCTCCACATATTATGATTTCATGCATTTCTCTAATCATTGAGTTTTTGCAGCATTAGTTTGATAAAATTAGCAACGTCTACATCGGTTCGTGTTGTAATGTTGATTTCTTCGTTCAATCTCTTTGCGAGTTTGGGGATCAGTTTTTTTCGTTGTTTTGCAAGTTCTGCAGTAGTTCGTCCAGCATTCAAAATCCAAAAAATTCTATTTTTTTGTTGTATAGAAAGTTCCCCTATTTTGATGATTTCTCCTGAGGTCAGGAAAAATTGCTCGGTCTTTTCGTTTACGTCAAGATTCAGTACTACCATTTTTTTCTGCTAAAATAAAACACCCCTACTATAAGGGGCGTTTTTACATTTTCAATTACCTTACTAGAGGATATCTTGTTCGTCAGTAATAACACAGAGTTTTTTAGCATTATCAGGGAATGCTGTGATCTGTATTGGGAAGTTCAAGGCATCATCTGTAGTTTCATCAGCAAGGAAAGCGAAGGCTATACTATCTCCTGAGTTGTATCCTTGTGGAAATTCAATAATAAGTTCTTTCCCATCTTCATCGGTATTCACAAATCTATATTTAGAAAGTTGTTGTGATTGGATAATGTCTGACAAAATCAACTGTTTACTCACTAATGGAGTGTAGCTATATGTTGCAACAATCTGAGTAGCGTCCGCTTTGAATAGAATTGCACTTCTACCATCTTCAAGCGTGATTACTGTGTAATCTGTGAAAGCTGATCCACCTGCAGTAATAGAAGTCAAAGTTGAAATTGTTGAACCATCTCAATTTTGATTAGTTAAAGCAATTGCTTGTCCATTAGTTGCTGAAGCAATGTCTTGAGTGGCAGTTTTTGAAGTTCCATCAACACTTGAAAATGCTCCAAGTCCTGTAATGTTTTTGAGATTTTCCAACCTAAATTCATACAGATTTGCATCTAATATAAGTGAAGTGATCTTAGTTCTAGGTTGCATTTTTGCATTGTCTACCACTAGAGCAATATTATTGATGTTTAATGTAAGTGTAGCACCAGACAATCAGCCTAGATTAACATAGCCACTTCCAAAATCAGCATCAAATCTAACAGATCCTAGTCTAATAGCCTTTTGGCTTTGGAATGAAGTTTGCATAATAGTAAAGTATAAGAAGTAAAGGTATATCTACGGAGTAGATTGTGTTTTGAAGGTTTTAATCCTTAGCGTGAGATGGATTCCATATTCTCCATGTTCAGGGTAGAACAGATCATCCACGCTTTCTATAAAGCAATACTCAATATTACTTTCTGAATTTTTCCATTTATCGAATAGCTCTGTAAGTCTTGTTTTTATTTTATCCCCTTGTACTATGTCCTTGCACCATACACTTACTTGGTATAGCATAATTCAGATCACTCTATTTACGCTTTTTTCACCAATTCTTGAGTACGTGATAATATTATCTCCTGCAGTTTTTGGTGCTATATTCTGAAAGATGCCACTTACCATTCCTTTCAATTCGGTATCGGTATCCATTCTTGCGTATATTGCTTCTCTAGGAGTCATCTTTCTTGGCAAGAAGAGAATAAATCTGATCTAACTTCTGTATTTGTTCTGTATTTCGGTAGGGTTCTTTTTCTTTAGCGATCTTGAATACTGAACATTCTGCTATTTCTACTGCAGGTTTTTTTCAGTTTGAAACTATAGAAACAAGGTTTACTGATAAATCGTGCAAGTTTTTAGACATCTGTTCTATTTTTAAAGCAAGTAAAGCGATTAGTCGTACTTTCCAGTTCACTCGATACTGATTCCGACAAATTCTCAGTTGAGTATTTTTTCGTAGGTATCGTCATCGAATTTTATTCATAATATTCGTGAACCTTTAGGAATTAAATTTCAATCCCAGTCTTGATCAGATGGATTGATGTAGCTTTCAACAAACTGTGCATTCTCTACCATTTCATCGGTATGGTCTACATTCACTTTTTTATTTTGCAAATCTGCCATAAATTTGTGAGCTGTTTTTACAATTTCCTCCGCTGAAATAATATCTCCGTTTCTATCTTCTACATCAGGGACTAAAGCGACAAACATCACAGTATTAAAGCATATTGTCTTTCTTATGTTGTTGCTAAACATTTCAAATCCAAGTATAAGTAAAAACAACCCCAAGGTATAGGATTGTTTTATATTATCAATTACTTTTAAAAACTACTTTATTTTTGCTTTGAGTGAAATTTGCTCCTCTGGATGTCCCTGAAAGTAGGTGTGAGCTTCCGTAATGAACACATCAAAGTCCCATTCAGGGTCTTCTTTCCCTTCCCATTTTACAAATGGTTTTCATAACTTTGGAAGCTCTGGCATTGTAAGTGTTGCATTTCTTCATTTTCCAATAGTGAAAAAATCGTCAGAAGTTGAAGAGACTCTATATATCAAGCTTACAGGAATGGAGTATCAGAATTTTTTGTTGTAATAGTAAAGGAGATCTTCAGGATACATTTGCATTTGTTAAAAATTAAATCAGATTTTTTTTGTTTTTTATGATTATAATAATTTGTAGTTGATTATGCAATTCTTGTGAGGTAAGGGTAGAGCGATTAAAAAGTCTTGATTTTTTGGATGATTCTACTATATTTTGAGCTGTTTTATGATGATATTTATTTATAATAATTGATATTATGGCTTCGAGAACTAATAAACAAGGAATTGCTAAAAAAAAGGCGCAACAGCAAAAGCAAGCTTCGAGACTAAAGGGAGCTAGGAGATTTGATTACCCTAAGAGAAAGCTGGATCTCAATGATGGAAAAGAATGGGGAGCTATTTGAGTAGTTGCTAATCCAAAAGGGAATGAATATCATCGATTTCTCAGAGGGAGGAAAGTATGTCGAGAGACCAGGCTGAGAGTCGATCCTGATGGATATAGATATATCAAAACACCAAGCGGTGGCTCTGAAGTCGTATTTGCTCCTACGAGCGGATGGATAAAATCTAAAATGAGAAAAAACATGAGAGTGAAAAGATAGTAAAAAAGGCTAGTAAGAACTAGCCTTTTTTGATACAATATTTTTGATGTAAGAATTACCAAACATCAGTTCCTTTTGGAGTCAAGTTTATTAACTCTTGTATTTTGTTTGAATCTGTTATGTCTGAAGATTTTTTATTAGGAGGTACTTTATTATTCTGTCTCTCCCTTTTCTTTTTCCCATTCTGATGTTTGTTTGTTGATCCTTTTTTTGATCTGGCATTTGATCCAATATGTGGTAGTTTAAACATATTGTTTGTTCCTTTTTTTATTTTTCTGTTCAAAATTGAACATTACCCTCAATTATAGTCATTTTTTAATAAAAGTCAATAGATTTATTACCTCGTCATCTTCTGCTCTTTTATTCCGGTGCTGTTTCCCGCAGATTTCGCATTGAAAGAGGATTTTATAGTCTGAATTTTTTATCTGATAATCTATGGGAAACATTTTTCCTCAGCAAAGTGAGGCTCTATCTCATGGCATTTCCCCGTCTACATGCAGCGAAGTAAAACAAAAAGGGCAGTGATTTCTGCAAGTTTTTTTGGCTAATGGGATAAGTTTTTTGCATCTTATACAGGTAAAAGTTTCATTGATTTTAGTGGTTTTTGCCATGAAGAGATCTGAAAATTGAACTAATTAAAAACCGAATAGCCGTAAACAAGCCACTCTTCCCCTTCATTGTGAAGGTGGGTAGCTCGACCTCCGCATACACGGAGATATACCGGCTCCCTAGAATGGAGTAGGAATTTAGAGTATAGACCTGCTCGCGAACTACTCAGTCGATCTCAATAATAGCAAAAATCTGATCTATTTCAAGGGTTATTTTTGGAGAATGTAAATTACTCTTCGAATATCTTCAACGAAGAGTTGATATCTATATTCTGCTATCAGTTTTATTTTTCTTTTTTTACAAATCTCTAACAGTACTTTTTTTTCTTCTTCATCGACTTTTTTCATTAAAATTCGTTTCCCACTTGGTTTTAGCAGATGGAAAGTTCGGTTGATGAGTTTGTCAATATAGGCAACAGCACGTGCGATGATAAAGTCGTAATTTCCAGAAAAAGATTCTGCTCTTCATCGTTCTACTTTCGTGTTTTTGATTTCTAAATCTGTTAGCATTTCGTTTACTGCTTTTGCCTTTTTCCCTACACTGTCGATCCCTGTAAACTGTACTTCTGGATTGATCATTGCTAGTGGAATTAGAGGAAATCCGCTTCCTGTGCCAATATCTAAAACTTCGCTTTTCGCTGGGAATTTTATAATTGAGTCGACTTCCAAACTATCTTGAATATGTTTGACAAAAATCCCCTCTGGATCGCGGATCGCAGAGAGGTTGAGTTGACTGTTTTTTTTCATAAAGACTTCAATGAGTTTCCCTCGATTTTTATTATTTGTCATTTGAAACTTTCTCCAAGTCCTTTTACAGCTTCCAAAATTTCTATAGGCAACATCCAAACGGTTGTATTACTCTGATCAGAACTTATATCATTGATTGACTGTAGAGTCCTAAGATGAAGCGCTCCAGGTGTCTGTGCTAACATTGCAGCTGCTTCTTGAAGATTCTTTGCAGAAGCAAGTTCTCCTTCTGAAGTAATAATTTTAGCTCTTTTTTCCCTTTCCGCTTCTGCTTGTTTTCCAATAGTTCTCTGAAGATCTGTTGGGATATTGATGTCTTTGAGCTCTACAGACATTACTTCCACCCCTCGTGCATCAGATTTTTCGTCTACTATTGCTTTAATTTTATGACTTGCTTCTTCACGTTTTGCAAGTAATTCGTCTAACTCAAATTGTCCAATAATATTTCTCATAGTTGTCTGTGCAAATTGAGTCATCGCATAATCAAGATGTCTTACATTAATGATAGCTTTGTTTGCGTCTTCTTCTCTGATTTTGTAGTAAATCACAGCGTTGATAGTACAAGAAATATTATCTTTGGTCATCGCTTCTTGAGAAGGAACATCTACTGCTTTTTCTCTTACATCAACGGTCTGAGTCGTTTGAACGAGAGGGATTACGATATTAATTCCAGGATTTAGGACTCTTGTGTATTTCCCGAAAGTAAAAAGGATCTTTCTCTCGTATTGTTGTACGATTTTTACTGTCAAAATAAGGAAAACGATAATAAGTACAATAATGGTAGGTCGCATGATTGTATGAATAAAGAGATAAAAGTCAGATTTTTATTTTTTTTTATTCTTCTAATTCGTCAAAGAGGTGATTCATAGGTTTTCTTGGTCTGTTCATAATTTCTGGGCGATGTTCTGTAGTTTGGTCTTCTGGGATATTGAGAATCTTTGTCCTTCTAGCGCTTTTTTTTGCGGTTAACCAAAGAGTGATAAAAGATCGAATCAATCAGATCAAAAGCATTATCTGTGCTATAATGGCTCCTCGTGCAATATTCATCCTATCTGAAAATTCCTTTGAGACTCCTACAGTATCCACGATTCCCATAAATACACTGGTAATAATCCATAAGAAAGCAAAATCTACAAGTGGTTCATCTTCTCTTAGTGAAAAAACATGTACCATAGTTTTTTTGAATTTTGCACTGAGATTTCGTCATATAAGAAACAATAAGCTGAGAGCAACAACGATAAATGATCTGAAATAGGAACTAGAAACTAGTGCGAATTTTGCGATTTTTTCTCCTCCTTCATTACTTGGTAGGTTGATATTGATGATAGAAAAACAGAGAAGAATAACTGTCAGCACTATCAAATATACGATAAATCGTTTTTTAGAATTGTTGTAATTTAAGAATCTTTTCCAAAGTTTGCTACAGAATTTAAAAAACTTTTGGATTTTTGCTTGCATATTTTTAGGTCATTTAGAAAAATAAAATTTTTTCTTCCCTTTTTTGTATATATGTATTTAGTCAGGAGTATCAAGAGATTTTTTCAGCTTTTTTTTGCTTTTTTCATAGGGAAACAATATCATTGATGTGTAACGAAAGGTTTTATTATTTCAAACTATGTTATTTATGGAACATGAATCTTTGTTTTGATATGAACAACTTTTTGCTGATCTTCAACCAACGAAATCGACGGAAAAAGATGATCATTTTGGAGTTTCTGATATTGAAAAAGATGTTAAGTTACCTCTTTCAAAATTATATTATCCTGATTGAAAAGAAATTGCGGTAGAAACTAAACGTATTTTTCATGCTATTTTGTTGGATTACTTTAGAATTAAAAAAATTATAGGTAAAGAACAAGATATTGTCGATAAGAACATGGATTTAATTCATGAAAAACTTAATATTGCTGAAAAATCAGAATTGGCTTATTTATTGACGATGGTAGAACCTCTTACTGAACAAGAAAAAATACAACTTATTCAAAGAGGTATTTCAAACCCTACTCAACTTCTGAAAGATGTGGTAAATGGGAATATTATAGGTGATGGATATACAAAAAATATCAAAAACGTTTCTCCTGATGATTTGTCTGAGTTGGTAAGTAATCTTTATACTTTGAGAATGCCTATGATGGTGGCGAGATATAGATCTTTTTTTAAAGATCCTCAGGCTATTACTGATCCGATGTTGCGTATAGATGCTAGGATGCTAGGTGATTGATCGAGAAGTTCTTTAATTGGGAAATTTGAAAAAGGTTTTCCTACAAGATATATTGCAAGATATCCTGTTGGAAGAGAAAATGGAGTTTGGCATGGAGAAAAAGAAGTGCTTTTTTTCCCTTTTTCTGAAAAAACAGAGGGGCCAATTCAAGTATCGATTTTTGCATATGGGTATGATGGTGGTGGATGAAAAGTGCATTTTTTATTAAAAGGGCATCAAGGAGAGTCTTATAATATTATAGGAATTTATGGTGAAGATTGACTATCATTTTCTTCACAATTAGAAAACCCTGTTAAAATTGAATGAACTACTTTAATTTTTAATGAAGAAGCTAAACGCCGTATTGCAGAATGAAAAATTGTTATGAGTGCTAATAAATTGGGACAAGGCTTTGATGAAGTGGGGTTTGTTATTGCTACTAATTCTACTCTTCTTTCAGATAAACCACAGCAAGAAAAAATGCACGGAGAACAATATGTTGGACTGAAAAATGAGTTTGAAAGTGGTAAAAGCGATTTTTTAGACGCTATGATGTGGAAGGATGGTTTTCAACAGTTGCAAGAACTCTCTTCGTATGAGGTGAGAAATATTTCGGGAGAACTGTTAATCTGAGTGGATTCTACCCATTATCTAGATGATTCTCTGAAGGCTATGCAACTTAAGAAAAAGGATGTTGAAATGATGAGATCCTCCCTTTTATCTGTAATTCAGAATAAACCATCTCAACAAAAACACATGTTACAAAGTTTTGTAGAGACAAATTATCAAAAATTTATTGCAATATTACATAATTCTTCTGAGCACTTTAAAGTTTTTAAAACGACAAATCAGAGAGAGATGCAGAAAATGCTTGCTCAAGAAAGATTTTTACAAACATTAAAACTTCTTATAGAATCTGATGATTATGAATATTTTATTAAAGGAGCATGGGAAGCTGGTAACTATTATCCTAGCCAAGAAAAACCTAGAATCACTTTAGAGCCGAAATTTTCGGTAGAAAACAAAATTGCACAATTATCAATTCATAATCCTTTTACTTATATTATTGGTTGAAAAAATGACAAATACTCCTCTAAATAAAGATATTTTATCTAGGCAGACGATTGATCTTGCCAAAAATTCTCGAGTAGATACTCTAAAAAACACTCAGACTGATGCTACAAAATTGGGCTCTGATATACAACTTTGATATTTAAAAGAAGAAGCTAAATATAAATCTAGTTTGGCGACTATTCTTAAAGAATATCAATTTAGAGCTATAGTTAAATCTCAACCAATTGATCAGATAGAAAAAGGTGAGCTAGCTCTATTATTGCTTCGTAGAATTAATGAGTATAGAGAGAAGTATGGCAAGTTCCCTTTTAAGTATGATAAAAATTTAGAAAAAAAAGCTGATAAAAAATTAAAAAAATGATTTAACGAACAAAAAGAGACGATTTCTATTATAGCCCCTGCTTGGACTTCGATTGAGAAATTAATGGAATGACTTCAAAAAGATCCTTATCATAACGAACAACTTTTGGATGATAGAAATAATAGCA
>CAZEFV010000009.1:0-5703 GCA_964511595.1 uncultured Candidatus Peribacteria bacterium | reverse complement strand
TTTGAATTAGCATTTCTCTACCAGAGGGTGGTTTATCTGGTAGTTATGTGGTGGAGTATTCAAAAAAACAGAAAAAACGCTAATGTTATACATCTAATCCTTTTACGTTTTTTGCGTGTGTGAGGATAAAGTGTTTTCTGCTTTGTACGTCTTCTCCCATGAGAATTCTGAAAAGTCTATCTGCCTCTTCTGCATCTTCTACTGTGATTTTTTTTATATATCTCTTCTCTGGATTCATAGTTGTGTCTCGTAACTGTTCCGCGTTCATTTCTCCGAGACCTTTATATCTTTGGATTTCTACTTTTTCGTCCGATCAAAATCCGTACATTGTAGGGATGTGATCTTCATCATATACATAGACTTCCTTACTTCCTTTACTGAATTTATAGATAGGAGGTACTGCTGCGAAAACATGTCCGTCTTCAATTAATCCTCTCATAAATCTGAAAAAAAATGTGAGTAATAATGTCCTAATGTGTGCACCATCAACATCGGCATCTGTCATAATTACAATTTTCTCGTATCTGAGATGTTCAGAGTCGTAATTTTCTTTGATTCCTGTACCGATCGCAGTGATCAGATTTTTTACCTCTTGATTTGCCATAATTTTTTGGATACTTGCTTGTTCGGTATTGAGAATTTTACCTTTGAGTGGTAAAATTGCTTGAAATTTACTATCTCTTCCTTGTTTTGCACTACCACCAGCTGAATCTCCCTCTACAATATAAAGTTCAGTTCCTTTGTTCCCACGTTTGGAACAGTCTGCAAGCTTCCCTGGAAGTACACCACCAGAAAGGACATTTTTTCTGAGAACTGTTTCCTTTGCAAACTTTGCTGCGAGTCTAGCACGTGCAGCAAGGTCAATTTTTTCAAAAATTTTATCGAACTCCTCAGGATGTTCTTCAAAAACATTTCTCAAATATTCATAAGTAATCTTTTCTACTTCAGTTCTTACATAGGCGTTCCCTAACCTCCCTTTTGTCTGCCCTTCAAATTGAGGTTCTGGAATCTTTACAGTGATAACTCCATAAAGTCCGTCTGTAACATCGCTATATTGAAACTCTCAGATTTTTTTGTCTATTTTTTCTTTTTCTTTCCCAATTTCATTGATTGCTCTGAGTAATGCAGACTTGAATCACAAAAGGTGACTCCCTCCATCATGAGTTGGAATATTGTTTACAAAACTTAAGGTATGATCGTTGCTAGTTGCTACAAATTGGAAACTGATTTCTGCCAATACTTCTTTCCCCTCAGCTTTGAAATAATGTGGCATTGAAAGCTGATTTTGCTCACCTACTAGATTTTTTAATCGAGTTTTTATCCCTCCTTCATAGTAAAAACGTTCTTGAACATTATTTTTTTTGTCTACAATAGTAAAGGTTACCCCTGGTGTAAGGTATGCGGCCTGTTTCATCCTTAATACTTCTGTACTTCCTACAAACTCAATCGTGTCAAAAATAGTTGCATCTGGCATAAAGGTTACACTTGTCCCGCTATTTTCGGTTTCTCCGATTTCTTCGATATTTCCTTGAGGGACTCATTTTTCGAATCTGATTTTGTGGATTTTTCCATTTTTTTGTACTGTGACTTCTAGTCGAGAAGATAGCGCATTTACTACACTCGCACCTACTCCATGTAAACCTCCGGATACTTTGTATACCGATTTATCGAATTTTCCTCCTGCATGTAGGACAGTATATACGGTTTCTAGAGCAGATTTTCCAGTTTTTTCATGTTTATCTACCGGAATTCCTCTTCCATTATCGTGCACAGTGACACTACCATCTTCATTGAGAATTGTGGTAATATGAGTACAATATCCAGCTAATGCCTCATCTACTGCATTATCTACGATCTCCTGAATCATATGATGTAGTCCTTTTATATCGGTAGTACCAATATACATTCCTGGTCTTTGACGTACAGGCTCTAGTCCTTCTAATACTTTGATATGTGAAGCGTCATATTGTTTTTCGTTAGTGATATTTTCATTGCTGTCTAATGTAGTCATTCGGCTCGTTTTGATAGGAGAAATAAAGAAAAATCTGATCTTTTCAATAGCGTAAGGATAGGAAAATAGAGCGAGATTTCAAGAGGAAAATCTCCTTGTTTATATACTGATTATATACTGAAATTTGGAATATTCTCTTTCCCTCATCGCAATTCTTCGAGGTAAGTGGTTCCATTAATGTTTCTCATAGAAAATCCTAATTTTTCTGATGCTTGGATTAAACGAGTGCTTGCTTCTCGTGCTTCTGGGTGTGCCATGCTTTTTGCTTGTGCTTGTTGTGCAGAATTTACTAATGCCTTTTCATAGATTACCTCTTTTATTCAGGCTTGAATAATAAACTTTAAACAATTTTCACAACAGGCATAACTACAATATAATTTACAGTTTTGTAGGTCTTTTTTCGCAAAAAGAATGGCGTTCATCTCAGCATGAATTACTACATAATACTTTTGTGGTCTTTCTTGAGTAAAAAATTTCTCATCTCCTCCGGCGATGAAACCATTGTATCAAAAACTTATGGGGCGATGTTTTTCATCAACAATTACGCATCCTACTTTGGTAGAGGGATCCTTTGAGCGTTTTGCTACTTCACGTGCAATATTGATAAAATAATTGTCTCGACTGATTTGTTCTGGCATCTTGTTAGGTATCTAAAAAGAATAAAATACTTCATATAAGACTATTAAACAGTGTTTTAAAGTCAAGAGGAAGTGAAAGCTTAATTCATAACTGATTAAACTCTTCCTTTTAAGTAAGACCGCATTAGCACTATAAAAAAACTCCAAAAATCTCTTGCAATTGTTTGGTAAATTCTTATATTTAGGGGACTCATATTTATGAATTTTATCGTTTTATCTATTGAAATCTGTATTTCTCATGGCATGCAAAGCAAAAAGTCATAGTGGAACAAAAAAGAGGTTTAAAGTTACTGCTACAAAAAAAGTTCTTGCTAAAAAAGAGGGGAACAATCATCTTCTTACTAATAAGGGTAAGAACAATAAGAAATCTCCTTATGGAAAACAAGTTGAAGGGGCTTTTGCAAAGAGAGTGAGATCATTACTTTCAGCTTAATTTTTCTTCTTTATTATTTTAATTTTTAAATTTATATTGATCAATGTCTAGAGTTACTAACGGTCTAATGAGACAAAGGAAACATAAAAAATATATTAAGGCGGCTAAGGGTTTTCGCCTTGGACGTAAAAATGTCTATACTCAGGTGCGTCAAGCTTTGATTAAACAAGGACAACATGCCTATGTTTCTCGTAGACTTAAGAAGAGAGATTTTAGAAGTTTGTGGATTGAAAGGCTTAATGCTGCTCTTAGAGATAAAGGAGGAAAATATTCTACTTTCATTAATGCATTACATAAAAAAGATGTGCAGTTAGATAGAAAGATGCTCAGTAATATCTCTCTTGCGTTTCCGAAAGTGTTTGATGTGATTTATGATGAGGTTATGAAATAAATGTTCTAGAAAATCGGTAACAAAGCGATCCTTAATTTCTTTTGGGATTGCTTTGTAGGATTGATTCTCTGGAATATATGCCGGGGTGGTGGAATTGGTAGACACGAAGGACTTAAAATCCTTTGAGGCTTAAACCCTCGTGCCGGTTCGATTCCGGTCCCCGGCAACTGAATATTTGATTGTGTAGTTATTCTCTTAATATTCAGAAATGGGAAATTATATGTACTCACTTCTTTTAATTTATATTTATTGTCTACAATGGGATTTACAGTATGGAGAACAGGTGACTTGAACACCAATGACAGAATCATTTCTTTTTATAAAAAAGAGTTGCGATCTAGTCATATTTTGGATATTGCGAAAAAACAAAAAACGTATGGTACGAAACATTACCGTAAAACCGTTTCTTATGATTTTCCTTCTGCTCGTAGATATAAGAGAATTAGAGCTATTGTTTCTGATGCATATAGAACTAATAAGAAGAAATATAATACCTTGGCTCAGCTTGGGAAAATTGTTTAATTTTACTTTTTTTTAACTGTTATTTAACATGTACGCTGTAATAAATCTCCAAGGACATCAATATATTGTCAATGAAGGTCTTGAACTTAAGGTTGATAAATTAGACCTTGAAGAAGGTAAAAAAATGACTATAGATACAGTTTTGGCTGTTTTTGATGAAGCTGGAGAATCTGTAAAAGTAGGAAAACCTTATGTAGAAGGTGCTAAAGTGGAAGTAACCGCAGGTGCTACTGCTAAGGGAACTAAAGTTGATGTTTTGAAATTTAAGAGAAAAAATAGATACTCTAGACGTATAGGATTTAGACCTACTGAAACCGTTTTAACCATTAACAAGATTGTCGCTTAATGGCAAAACCAGGAATTTTAGAAATGGATGGAGAAGTTCTCGAGGTGCTACCTGCGGGAAAATTTAGAGTTAAACTCAAAGAAGTAGACTTGGAAATGATCTGTTATAAAGCAGGTAAAATGAAGCAGGCACATATTTCTATCATTACTGGAGATACCGTGAAAGTAGAAGTGAATCAGTATGATATGTCTCAGTGACGTATCACGTATAGATATAATCCTGCGAGACTTCAACAGGATCCTGCAAAAACTCAGTCAGCAACCTAGTGATTGTGTTAAGAAACGCTCTCAGTGAGGGTGTTTTTTGTATTTTTTCCTATGTTTTTACGTGATAGAACTTCGATTTTTAAAGATTCTTCCTTGAAAAAGGCTGGAGAATATGTATACTTATGGATGTTAGTGGGAGAATATATGAGCTAATTCAGCTTTTTATTCGTTTTTACTACTTTTATTTCATTATTTTTTATAGTTATGGCAAATTATGGTAAAAAGTATGTTGAGGCTAAAAAACAGGTAGAGGCACTCAAACAGTACGAACTTGCAGAAGCAGTAAGTCTGCTCAAAAAAGTGAATTATGCAAAATTTGATGCAACAGTAAACATTGCAGTTAAGACTAATGCAAATCCTAAGTACAATGATCAAATGCTGAGAGCTACCACCATCCTTCCTCATGGAACAGGGAAAACTCAAAAAGTTGCAGTATTTATTAGTGAAGATAAGGCCGCAGATGCAAAGAAAGCTGGTGCTGATTTAGCGGGATTTGAGTCTATTTTGGCGCTTATTAAGTCTGGAAAAATGGATTTTGATGTGTTGATTACTACTCCGGATCATATTAGAGATTTGGCTCCTGTTGCAAAACAGCTTGGACCTAAAGGATTGATGCCTAGTCCAAAAGCTGGAACTGTAGCTGTGGATATTGTACAAGCAATAGAAGAGGTAAAAAAAGGTAAAATTGAATTTAGACTCGATAAAACAGGAAATATTCATGCGGGAGTTGGAAAAGTTTCTTTTGATGAGAAAAAGTTAGAAGAGAATATTTCATCTTTGATGAAAGCAATTGAAGATAATAAACCTACAGGGGTGAAAGGAAAATTGGTAAAAAAAGTAGTGCTTTCTACTACCATGAGTCCTGGAATTGTTGTAAGTTATTAACAACTATTTGGTGATAATATCATTGATTTTAGTTTGATATTCCATCTTGGAAAGTTGGTCGTTCACGAGAGCGATCAGCTTTTTTTTCTGTTTAAAAATTTCTATTTTAATGGCTTGATTTGAGGTTTTGAGAAAGAGTTTTTCATTTTTTATGTATCACTCAATAGGCTCTTTGTCTCTAATGATGTTTTCATTAGGTTTCTCAATTTCA
>CAZEFV010000008.1:7997-14681 GCA_964511595.1 uncultured Candidatus Peribacteria bacterium | reverse complement strand
GTTTTTCAGTCAGTACGTTTTAAACTGCCAAAAAAGTTAGATGAGACCGCCGTAGTACTTTTTACTTCCGGTAGCGAATCGCTCCCAAAAGCAGTAGCTCTCACGCATCAAAATATTTTAACCGATATCGTAGGAGCATTGGATAATATTAAATTGAGACAAGATGATGTACTGCTTGCCTTTCTTCCACCTTTTCATAGTTTTGGTTTCACGGTAAATACCATCTTGCCACTGATTACAGGAATTCGTAGTGTGCACACTCCAGACCCCAACGACTCTTTTATGCTTGCCAGTTTAATCGCACATGCAAAAGTCACTCTCATTACTTCAACTCCTACTTTTTTCAAAAACCTCCTAACTGTTGCTTATAAAGATCAGCTTTCTACTCTTCGTTTAGTAATCACAGGTGCAGAAAAAGCTCCTTTAGAACTACTTGAACTTCTGAAGGAAAAGACAGAAAAAACGGAATATATCGAAGGATATGGAATCACAGAATGTAGTCCGATTATTTCCGCAGGTCAAAAGCGAGGCAGTGTAGGTCTTCCTATCGGTGGAGCTACAATTATTATCCTCGATCAGTCCAGTAAAAAAGAACTCAGGTCGGGAGAAACTTGAATGATTTACGTTTCAGGACCTTTTGTTTTCAATGGATATCTCGACTCAACACTAGCATCCCCCTTCGAAATGATCAATGGGAAAAAGTTTTATAAAACAGGCGATTTATGATATCTAGACAAAGAAGGATATCTCTATATTTCTGGCAGATTAAAGAGATTCGTAAAGATCGCAGGAGAAATGATCTCTCTCCCAGCTATAGAAGAAAAATTACAACAAAGATATGCGACTGCCACCTTACAGATAGCTCTCGAAGCGAACGAAAATGCTGATGGAACAGCAACTTTTGTTGTCTTTAGTACAGGGAGATTAGATATAAAAGACGTGAATACCTTCCTCCATCAGCAGGGAATTTCCAATCTCGTAAAAATCTCTCAGATACAGATCATTGATGAGATACCTCTTCTCGGTACCGGAAAATCTGATTTTATGAAGCTAAGAAAGATGATAGAGTAAACCTCTCTTAAAGGTGATTTAGAAATTATGAAAAATCAAGAGGAGAAAATCTCTCTTCCCGACAGTAAAAACTACAATACCTAAAAAACTAGGATAAAATATCTGTGCCATAATGCACTACGAGATAGTACCTCTTTCTCGCGCTATCCACAGAAATCCCTACACCAATCTGAGAAAAAGACTTGCTTGCAATCGCTTTATAGTGAGAGCCACCTTTTCACTTTTCTGACATAAAAAACTCCCATGAACTGCGTACAGCATTGATCAGATCGTCAGTACAGTCAGCTTTTTCACACTTATAATATCCTCGCCCTACACTTTCTGAGAACGTATCATCCGCAAAGGAAATACCTTGTTCTCAAAACCAATTTTTGATTGTCTTTACGTCATAGTACTTCGTGTCTGGATATCTGGTATGCGTATTTGTGGTTCTTTCTTCACTGCAAAGATTTTCTGACCGGGTATGAGCAGACCTTTCTAGCTCACTATGATAGGAATAGGGGGTAAGACCTAGAGATTGACGTTCTTGATTATGCCAATCCAAAAAAACATTTCTCACTTTCTCAGTATTTACTCCCTTGATAGAGAGAGAGACGCTTGTTCCACTCGGTTTGACACCAGATGCCACAGGAGAAGCTTCTTTGGAAAGTGATTGAATTCCTTGGAGAATCAAAATTTTATTTTTTGTATAAGTTTGAAGTTCAGAAAACCTGTTGGCATACGTAGAAGTTGTAAAGGCGGGTGTAGTAAGTAAGTTATTTAGTCATTGCACAAAAGAAATCTGTTGAGCAGTTGTTGGCTTTTTTGCAGCAGCAGCATCAATTGCACTAATGAACCCTTCTATCTGACTAGCCTGTACAACAGTAATCTGTACGCCGATTACTAATAAAAAAGTAAAAAAAAACTGTACACGTTTAAAAAAGACCATCGATAAGGAATAACAAAAGATAAAAAGCTATCCAGATGCGTGCTGAGAAGTGTCGGAAATCACTACAGATTCTATAGTGGCATCTAAAAGCCCAAGACTAGGACCATAAAGATCGGAATCCGTGATTTTGCTTCGGTTTTGCTGTTTTAGCTCTAAGATATCAGCTTTCACGATTTTGTAATTAAAATTGGTACTATCTAGACTATTGTTTGCTTGCCTCAAAAAATACCCCTCAGTAGAAGCCTTATTGATGAGGAGAATATAGAGTAACCCACATCAAATGACTCAAATCACCAATAAAAAAATCTGTATCAAAGTGACAAATTCTTGATGATTTCTATAGGCCATAAGACCACTTTTATAAAACTTATGAAATTTCCCCTCAGAACGGAGCACCAAAAGTTTCATATGACAATAAAACAGATAAAGAAATCTCTATGAAGTAGAGATATGTTCGATTATTCTAAGTTTAGCACTACGGGCAGCTTTATTTCTCTGAATTTCTTGCATACGCGGCATTATCACTTTTTTGTGAACTAGGCGAAATTCTCCTGTCTCACAGAGCCCTCTGAATGCGGTCTTCACCATACGATCTTCAATACTATGATACGTAATAATACTACAGCGTCCTCAACAAGATACGACTTTGCTCAGCTTTTTCAAGAAGATTTCGAGCTGAAGTAATTCTTGGTTTGTTTCGATACGTAACGCCTGAAAAACTACTGCTATTTTCTTTTGATTGAAATGGAGATGACCAAGCAGATCAAAAAGCTGACTAGTAGTTTCAATTGGAGTTTTTTTTCTTGTTTCGATCAGTGATTTTGTGATATATTCAGCAGTTTTAGGAGAAAAATCACCATACATAATCAGCATTTTCTCTAATTGTTCTTTTGAATAAGTGTGGAGAATGTCTCTCGCAGTTGTAACCCCATCATTACGAAATCTCATGTCTAGTGGAGCCTCTGTTTTGATAGAGAAACCTCTCTCCCCATCTTTAAAGTGTTCCAAATTAACACCTAAATCTAGCAATAAAAAATCAAAAAGGCCATACTTTTCCGCAATATCATCAATATTTGCATAAGAATCTAATACAGGAATGATGAAATCTTCCCATTGCTGAGTAAAGATAAGCCCTTTTTCCATAATTTTTTGATCTAAATCACAAGCGATTACACGAGGAGTAGGATTTAAACGAGATAAAAAATATTCGACATGCCCCCCATGTCCAAAAGTGCCATCAAAAAAAGACTCAATCTTTGCAGGAAGATTGTCAAAGATTTCCTCCGCAAGTACGGGAATGTGACGTGGAGATAACGACATTACAACATAGAATATCCAATTAAAAATCTAGCAATTTCTCTAAAAACTCTTCATCATGTAGAAATTCCCCATTGAGAAGTCCTTGGACGAGATATCCATATCAATACAAGATATTTAGGATCGTCAATAGTGACTGCACCTATAAAAGTAGCCTGTGTCCATCCATTCCCTCTCTGAAGTTTCCCGCGATATGCCATTTGTGCAGTTCCTGATTTTGCTCCTAGATCATATCAGGAGACCATAGCTGGATGATAATCAGGATTTTTCTCCATTACTTGATTAAGTGACCAAACCATATTCTCACTTACACTAGATCTAATCAATTGTCCGAGAATTTGAGGGGGTTGTTGGATCTGTTCTATTAGATCAGAGTTTTGAAATTTTTTAGTAATACTGGAGACAATTGTCGGTTTAATAATTTTACCTCCATTGAGGATCGCCGCATAAGCAACCGCCATTTGAATCTGAGTGACTTGAATTCCCTGTCAAAATGCGGTATTTAGAAATCTTGACATAGCAACTGTAGTAGGATTATCTAAAGTCCCAGGCTTTTCTTCGGCTATCTCGATTCCTGTTAATCTTCCAAATCAAAAACGCTCTAAATAGTTATAAAAGATATCCTTCCCTATTTTCTGTACAATTCTAATCATCGCAATATTACAAGAAAATGCTAATCCATCAAGAAAAGAGTGATATCATTTACAAATAGAGCTCGCATTTTTAATCGTAAAGGTTCATACTTTCACTTCTCCTGGATCATCATAGTAGTCGGTTCATCTAACTTCATCTGTGTCCATCCCAATAGCCATCGTCAATGCCTTAAAAACACTTCCCGGTTCAAAAGGAACTGCAACATTTCTATCCATAAATACTTGTGATCAAAACTCATTTTTAGGAAGGTATTTAGGTATTCCTATGTCACTTCTTTCAGAGAGTGTCGCTATCTGATGTTTCCCTCCTGACATAATATATACTGGTCTATCCATATAGGTAAGATCATCCACAACATGAGCGTATTCTACTCCAAGGGGCACTAACTCATAAGCATCATTATAGTTGTTAGGGTTAAAAGTAGGTGCCTGTGCCATCCCTTTAACTTCTCCAGACAGCGGATCGTATACCAAAATACTGATCGAATCAGCGCTAAATTCAGAAAGATAACGCTGAGCAATAGCCTCAATCTCTTTTTGGATCCCAATATCCACGGTAAGAAAGACATCATCTCCATCTTTAGCGTTTTCAACCTCAAATTCATTCGCTCCCACAGATCCTACAAGAGATGAGGAACGGCCTTTAATTTTACCGTCTATTCAACGTAAAATAGAGTCAAAATACTGTTCTACTCAAAAATAGGCATTTTGACTTTTATCTACATATCCTAAAATATTTGCCATAAATCCTCCACGTGGGTAATATCTGACGGTATAAGGCTCCAAAATCACTCCATGTAATACAGGAATCTTATCTTTTGATTTCTCTTCATAATGATGATTCTTGAGATTCTTTATATCTTGTGCAATCTGAGGATTCGCCGAGGTAAAAAGTTTTATATATTTATATTCTTGAGGCATAAATAACTTATCCAACTGTTCACTAGAAAGTACATATCCATTAGTCAAAAAAATCTGTTGTAAGAGACGTTTGTCTCTGATTTTATTAGAAGATTTATTAGGTACAATATAGAGGTAATACTCATAAGAAATATCTAGAAAAGGAAAATTCTGATCCCTCAGCCCAGAAAGTAGTAGAGGATCGGTATACATTCCCAAGTAATTTCTAGGTTTGATTCAGGTTTGTATTTTCTCCTCAAGTCTCTTTACTATAAAATCTTTAGCTTTCGCTTCAGTAAAATTGGCGATAATAGATTGTCTCTGCTCCTCAAAAGCTACAAAATCAAAAGTGTCATACTCGGGAGATTTAAATCCTGATCAAAAGTAAAACAAATCAGGTGCTTTCGGGAGTAATTCTTTATTGGTAAAACTCTCAATATGCTGGATACATTCCTCGATTGTCGGATTTTCCATCTGATAGATCGTGCAAAAATGTTTATATACTACAGGAGTCAAAAGCTCAATAAGACGTTCTTTCATAAAAACTCCACCCGAAGTATATCCAATCATTGTCGGATCAATGGCAATATCATAGAGTGTGATGTTTTCAGTAAGTTTTACAGGATTTCAGGCCTGATCTTTTGCATAAATATCACCTCTATCTGCTAAAACAGAAGTTGTTCTAGTATGTTGATTGATAAGTGCAGATGCATATTTCTCATGATTAATAATCTGAAGCTGAAAAAGTCTAATAATAACAATAAAAAATAACAAAAAAAAGAAAAAAATAAGCTGATTTTCTCTCGTCCATGAAATATTCCTGATAAAGGGGATTTTATCAATAATTTTTGAGATATTTAACGGTCTCTTACTTTTAGGTACAGAATATGGTTGCATTGAGAAACTAAAATACTATAAAAAAGGGATTTATTTTTTTTATATCATGAGTATGGATCTATCATTATATCAGGGGAAAAATATCGCGATTCTCGGCTTTTGAAGGGAAGGGAAATCAACATTAAATTTCCTTCTGGCACATGGAATCTCTCCCAATAATATCACAATCCTAGATAAAAATCAAGTGGAAATTAAAAATATCAAAACGCTCACGGGAGAGAAATATCTTGAGCATATAGATATCTATGATATCATTTTTAAAACTGCAGGAATGCCATATTTTTCACAGCTCCTTTCCGTAAAAGATAGGATTATTACTCAAACACAGTTCTTTTTTGATAACTTCAAAGGGAAAATTATTGCGATTACAGCAAGTAAAGGGAAAACGACGATGACTTCTCTCGCTTATCAACTCCTATTAGACGCTTCTTTGCCGGTCACTCTCGCAGGAAATATTGGGAAACCTGTTCTAGATCAAATTACCGATTTTGATAATCCTGATCAATATGTAGTCATAGAACTGTCTAGTTTTATGCTAGAAACTTTGCAAAAAACTAATTTCATCTCTATTCTTGGTTCTTTATTTCCTGTGCATTTAGATCGACATGAGAATATGGAAAATTATCTTAGAGCAAAAGGAAATATTCTAAATGGTTCAGAACGAAATATCATGTTCAAATCGACTCATGATCAGTACTTCGGAACACTTAATGATAAAAATCTGATCCTTACCGGAAAAGGGACGGATTATACACGAGATGAATCAGCTTTTTATCTTCATGGGAAAAAATTTCTAGATCTCACTGAGATCAATCTTCTCGGTCAACATAATCTCCGAAATATCTCTGCAATGATTGCATTGGGAGAGAAATTATCTATCCCGCCAGAAATAACAAAAAAAACGCTGACGCACTTTAC
>CAZEFV010000008.1:4812-7987 GCA_964511595.1 uncultured Candidatus Peribacteria bacterium | reverse complement strand
AAAAAGTAGGGACTTTCAGAGGAATAGATTTTTATGATGATGCGATTTCTACGTCTCCTTTTTCTTCAATCGCTGCTCTAGATGCGTTAGGTGATCAGGTTGATACGCTATTTTTGTGAGGAGTGGATGGACGATATGATTTTTCCGCGTTAGTAGAAAGGATCAAAAAAACTCAGATTCGCAACCTCGTTCTTTTCCCCGATTCAGGAAAAAAATTCGCAGAAATGCTAGGAGAAGATAATTACAATATCCTCCATACACGTGAAATGCGTGAAGGCGTGCAGTTTGCCTATGATCATACTCAGTCGGGGAAGATTGCACTACTTTCTACTGCTACTCCTTCATTTTCATTACGAAAAGATTTTGAAGAAAAGGGAGATCTTTTCCAAGAGTGGGTAAAAAAGTTAGATAAGGCAGAAAGATAAGTTTCTATAATTTTTCTACTCTCAAAAGCCTTTCACAGGTTTGGCAAGATTTACATTAGAAAAAAGAGGATCATCACTCACATCTTTTCAAAACCATGCAGGAGGTACAAAACCTGTCGCATCTTCCAAGCTAGAAAATTCTACTTCCACAACTTTTTTTCCATCAGGATAACAATCAACTTCAGCAATCAGGCGACTATCCAAAGGGATTCTATAGCGCAGTTTAGAAATGGTTTTTTCAGCGAGAGGAAGCAGTTTTTTGTATTCTTCGAGAGTGATTTCTTTTTCTTTTTCTATTCTAGAGACTCCTTTTCCTTTCTTCATCGTCAAAAAATAGCAAGTATCCTGCTTTCTGATCCTAATTTGAGGATCTCCACAAAACAGATAAAACTGCTCAATACAGGAGTGATTGAAATGTTCTAACCCATTTGGTATCTCTTTGAGGAGAAATTTCCTCTCGATCTCCAAAGGAGTAGTATCATCGACCATATCGATATCGTTGAGTAGTTTGCTCAGCAAATGATACTTAGGAGTAGAAAGAATCTCTAGAAAGTCATTAGTATCAAATAAAAAATGCTGACTCATCAGTATAACACAAAAAATAAAAAACAAAAAAATATAGATATTTAGCGAAGCTATGTCAAGAGAGAGATGACACCATTCTTCTTAAAAATAAAAAAAGTCTTATGAGTGGAGTGACCATATATCACACAGCCATAAGACTTAAAATTAGGTTATTCTTCTGATTTTTTATTGCCTAGTCTCGCAACTTTGCTGATGTTTTTTCCAAAAGTATACTCCAGTATTTATGATAAGGCTGACGCCTGAAAATATAAGTACCCATAATACAAAGTATCCCAAAGCAAATCCTCCCGCAAGAAGACAAGCAATGGCAGTAAAACCCAGAATGATAATGGAAGTTCGATTTAATATTCCGTAATCTGTTTCGATTGAATTATAAACCCCTGAAAAACCAAACCCTAATAATAAAGAAAAAAAAAGCCCTAGAATCAGAAAAAAATTGTCATACCAATTCATAGATAGCTCAATTTTTGAGTGAGTTACTATGGTATTCTCTCTCTCTGCATAAAGATAATGTGTTTTTGTTGTTTTTTCCCTCCCCAGTGGAAAAAAGGATTTATCTTTAGTGTAGGATTCAATAATTTTCAAAGTATCGCCAAAGTGTATTAAACAAATGCAATCATTGGTGGTCAGTGTGTAGTGGGATTGAGACAATATGTTCTTTGCTCCAGGTGAAATCCATAGTGGATCTGTCAATAATAATTCTGAACGATAAAAAGCACTATCTCGCGATGTTGTTTTCTTTTTTTTAATCTCAAATTCTGATTCTGATGTACACCCTGCTAAAATTAAAAGCGATATAATCATCGCTAAAAATAATTTTGTTTTCATTGTTTTTTTTCCTCTATTTTTTGTTGTTGATATTTTTCCTTTCATTATAATCATTTATTGTAAAAAGTCAAGCATTTTTCTAATCATATAACATGAGCTATATTTCACCAAAAGAAAGACAATACTATGTTTCAGTATTCAGCATTTCCCCTTGAAAAGGGAGATAAAATTTCTATATTCACACAAGTGCCAACTTAGCTCAGTAGGTAGAGCATCTCACTCGTAACGAGAAGGTCGTGGGTTCGATCCCCACAGTTGGCTAATTCCCTAAAAACACTTTCGTATGATAGATTATTTCATCCAGAATACTCAGATTTTCCGAGCTCAATTGACAGACCAGATGCCACTTTTTCTGATCGTTTTTTTAGTTGGATTGATTATCCAGCTGGTAAAAGTGATGATAGACTCGGTAGGAGAGAAGCATTTTTCTATTTCAGGGCTATTTTCTTCTGGAGGTTTTCCGTCATTTCACAGTGGAGTAGCGAGTAGTGTGACGATGATCACCCTGCTCCATGATGGGATGGGGAGCGTAACTTTTGCAATTGCAGTAACATTCTCACTACTTTTTGCCTACGATGCGATGAATGTAAGATTCCAGACAGGAAAGCACGCAGAATACCTCAATATCCTTAGAAAAGATTTCCAAAAAACGATACAGACAAATAACATGGAGACTCCTCGTGGTATGAATTCTTACAAAAAAGTGAAACTGAGAGAAAGGTTAGGTCATACGCCTTTTGAAGTTTTTGGAGGGATAGTATTTGGGATTGTGTTAACTTTTGTTTTTTATTACCTATTTTATGTCTAGGGCTCTCGTTCGTGCTAAACCTTTTGCGAAAAAGAAAAAACCGCTTTCTCTCAAGAGAGTGGCGACAAAGGCTGCCAAAAAGACGGGGTTTTCGTTGCCTTCTTTTTCATTTAATGTGAGCAAAACGACAAAATCGATACTTTCTCGGACGGCTATTCTAGCTATTCTGATTTTTTTTACTTTTACCTTTTTAATCAAAGGGATATTGTTTCAGGATAAATTTGAGATCGCAAGTATAAAGTTTTCCCAGCGTACGATAGAAACCTATGAAGATATTGATCTATTTAATGAGGTGTTTCGTCAGGTAAAAGGGAGAAATTTTTATCTTTTGACGCGATTTGAGCAAGATGAGGTTTTATGAGGTTTAAAAAAACTCTTCCCACAAATTCAGGAAATAAAATTCCAACTCGAACGCCAAGAGATCCCTCAAGAGATAGGAGTGTCGGAAGATAAAGCTACCAATTTATCCGCAATCATTCTTGGGAAAAAAAGCGAATAGTATCCATTTTACACCTCCCGGTTAACTTCG
>CAZEFV010000008.1:0-4802 GCA_964511595.1 uncultured Candidatus Peribacteria bacterium | reverse complement strand
AAAGAAATCCGTGAGCGAACAACACAGACTACCACGGGTGGAATCTTAGGAGTAGATTTGACATTTATAGAGCCACTTTTTGTAGTAAAATTATGAGACAAGAGATTTGGTATCCGATGAGATAGTCTATTCCGAGAGTTAAAATCTCAGCATGCTTTAGGTGTAAATGCATTTGTGGTTGATACTCCGCAGTATCTCTCAGGGATTACGACATTAAGTGGTTTTTTCTTTGAGATCCCTGTCTCTACATTTGTCAAAGCGATTCCACTTATTCAGGAACAGTTCCCTTCCATGGCACGTTTTGTATATTTAGCAGGTTCTTCTAGAGTAGCAGTATTCACCGATCAAGAGCAAGTATTTTACCTAAATATCGCAAGCTCTGATTTATTACAAAGACAGTTTCAGAAATATGATACACTTAAACAACGGTATCAAGAATTTAATCAACTGATGTCAGTAGATTTGTGAGCATTGGATGAGACAAAAGTGATCGTAAGAAAAAAGTAAAAGACGTACCATTTGGAGTACGTCTTTTTTATCAGCTTTTTCTTCTAATTTTACCTAAGATATTGAATAATTTTTGTCTCTCTGATTCCAGAGATCCTGATCACTCCAGGGTAGTCAAGTTGTTCTTCAATTTTCTTTCCAATATCTTCTAAGAGCTTTTCTACTTCTAGATCACTAATTTTTTTAGCATTCGCATAGACCATAATTTCTCTTCCCGCCTGCATAATATGTACTTTTTCTACTCCTTCAACCTCAATGATCAATTTCTCTAATTCTCCCATCTTCTCTATAAAGACTTCCTTGGTATCCATTCTCGCACCCGGACGTGCGGCAGAAATCGCATCTGCAGCAGCTACCACCCAAGAAATCGGATGTGTCATCGGAACGTCATAATGATGAGATCCCGCAGCATTGATGATTACAGGATCCATCCCTCGCTTTCTGAGGAGATCTGCACCGAGTTTTGTATGAGATTCTCCAGTAGTAGAGATAATTTTACCTACATCGTGGAGTAATCCAGCCTTTTTGGATAATACAGGATCGAGGCCCAATTCAATAGCCAAAGCTTCAGAAATTTTTGCTACTTCTACTGCATGAGACCACAGATTTTGTCCATAACTAAATCTCAAGAAAAATTGCCCAATAGTTTTAGTCATCTCTGGTTTCATGATAGGAAGGTTGAGTAATGTTAAAGCTTCCTTTCCTTTCTCTGTAAACATATTTTGCAGTTCTTCTACATTCTGATTATAAATTTTCTCGATATACATAGGGTTTATTCTTCCGTCTTTCACAAGTACTTCCAGCGTCTTTGCTGCTAAGAAACGCTTCTCATGATCAAAGGATGAGATTTTTACCGTTCCTGGAGTATCATCAATGATCAATTCTACACCCGTAGTTTTTTCAAAGAAAGAGATATTCCTTCCTTCTCTACCAATAAGCTTCCCTTTAAAGTTTTCATCTGGTAAATCTACCGTTTTGGTAGTAAATTCACTAATGTTTTGTGTAGCAATCTTCTGTAAAGAGTTGACGATTACCTTTGCTGCTTCATTTTCAGCCTCTTCAGCTTTGATAGTTTTAAATTTTTCTACAAATCTTTTGATTTCTTCAGTATTTTCTTTCTCTACTAGGGAGAAAATTTCCTCTTTTGCCTGCTTTGGAGTAAGTTCTCAAATTTCTATAAGTTTGTCTTTTTGTTGTTTTACGATATCTTCAGCTTGTTGACGAAGTTCAAGGATTTTCCCTTTCTCTTCCTCCAATTTTTCTAATCTTTGCTCCATTTTCTCTTCTCTATCTAATAATCTGTTCTGAATTTCTTCCATTTTCGCAAGTCTCTGTTCTTCGATTTTTTCAGCTTTTTTTTCCGCTTGTTCGATGAGATCGTCACATTTCTTTTTAGCTTCTTCTAGTTGCTCTTCTTCGATCTCTTTTACTCTCGCGATACGTTCTTTAAATTTAATTGCTTTGTCTGTAAGGGTCTTTTTGTAACCGAAAAATCCGGCGATCCCTCCAATTCCCAGTCCTACAAAAGCCAGGACTATTGAAGTTCGTAGAGGCATTATGTTATGTCAGTTTAGTAATAAAAATATGTGTCCAAAATACACACAAGCATAAATATAAGAAAAATCAAATCAAAATCCAGTGAAAGTTTAAAATAAACGTTGCTGTAAATCCGCAGGTTTTCATTTATCTTTTTCAGTGGGTTCTTCTTTCAAAATCGGAAAATCACGTAAAATATCCTCCCAGTTATCATAAATTTTTAACCCTAAATTGCGTGCAATTTTCTCTTTATTGCCGGCATCAGCTCACACGAGTACGAAATTAGTCTCTTTATTTGGATGTTCCTGCCATTTAAATCACTCTTTCTCTAGAGCAGTTTTGATCTTTTCTCTCGAAAGGGGAAAACTTCCCGTGAGAGAAAACGCTCCTTTTTCAGCATTTCATAAGGCATTTTTGTTCTTTTGCGTTTCAAATTTCATCCCCACTTTTTCCAAAGTTTCCAGCATTTTTTGTACTTCTTCATTTCCAAAAAAATCAGAAAAAGAAATCAGAATTTTTTCCCCAATCCCTTCAATTCCAAGCAAAAAATCGTTATTCGTAAGCCAAAAAATCATCTCTTGGAGATTTTTTATTCCCTTTTCTTCCAAATGTTTAGCCAAATCTTTTGCAAGTTTAGTGCCAATATTAGGAATTCCAATTCCACTTAAGATTCTCCATAATGGTTGAGTTTTAGATTTTTCCAGTCCTTGTAAAATCTCAAAAACTTTTTTCTCTCAAAACCCCGGAATTCTCTTGAGATAAACTTGAATTTCTGGACGTTCTAGGAGATACAGATCTTCTACTCATTGGACAAGATTTTGTTGCATGAGTACTTCCACTACGCTTTCTCCAATTCCTGAAATATCGAGACAATCTCTGCCCACAAAATGGAGAACTTTTTCTCTAATTTGTGCAGGACAATGTGGACTTCTACAGTAATAGTGAATATCTTCTTGAATGATAGGTCACTGACAACTCGGACAAAAAAGAGGGACAGAAATCAGATCTTCTTCACCCGTCCTGCGTTCTTTGATAACTCCTACAATATAGGGAATGACTTCTCAGCTCCTCTGTATCCATACCCGGTCATGGATCCTTATCTCTTTTTCTCTAATAAAATCAAAATTATGCAAGCTCGCTCTACTGATTTCAGCTCCACTCAGATTGACTGGCGAGAGATTGGCAACAGGTGTGATAATTCCACTTCTCCCTACCTGAAAATCAACACTCAATATCTGAGTACTTGCCTGTTGTGCAGGAAATTTATATGCCATAGCTCGACGAGGATGATGATTGGTCTGTCAAAGAATCTCACGCAGGATACAGGTATTTGCTATTCATATTTCATTCTTTCCAATTACTTTAATTACCAACCCGTCAAAATCAAAATCACTTTCCTCCAATTTTCTCTTGTTTTCTGAATCTTCACAAAAAGAGATAACATCTTCAATAGTATCCTTGATATGATCAGATAAATTGAATGTAGGAAGTCCTAATCATGCAAGAGAGACATTGGCATTTCCTTGACTTTCGCCATTATCAGCAGCAAGAATGTCATACACAAAACAGCTTAACCCTCTTTTAGCAACCTCTCCACTATCGAGGAGTTTGATACTTCCAGCGGCTGCATTTCTCGTATTGGCAAAAGGTTCCAATCCAGCTTTTTCTCTCTCCTGATTTAATGCTTTAAATTTACTTTTAGCAAGCATAATCTCCCCACGAATGTGAAAAAATCCTTCATAAAAAGCTGAGTTAGAGGTAATAATTTTCCTAATTTCCGGAATGGTTTTAACATTTTGAGTAATATCTTCTCCTTCAAAACCATCTCAGCGAGTAATCGCTTGGACGAGTTCACCATTTTGATAAATAAGTTCTACACTTACCCCATCAAATTTTGGTTCAATCGTGTATTTCCACTCAGAAATATCTTGTTTTCCCAGCATTTTCCCAACCCTTTCATCAAAAGCTCTGAGATCTCATGCATCATAACTATTTTCTAGTGATAGTAGAGGAACTTTATGTCCGACTTTTTGAAATCCGTCTGCTATCTGTCAAATTAGGGACTGAGTAGGAGAATTCTCGGAGACGATCCAAGGGTTTTCTTCTTCAATCTTTTTTAATTCAACAAAAAGCTGATCGTATTCCTGATCAGAAATAATCGGCTTTTGTTCGATATAATAACGACGATTATGGTCAGTTATTTCATCGATAAGTTGTTGATAATGTTGATTAATTTTCGAGTTCATATCCATGTTGTTGAGCAAAAGTTTTTTGCACCGTTTCACTATGAGTAGAGGATTCCTCCCATTTTTGAGCCAAAATGTCAATTTCTTTCCAAAGGTTTTCTTCAGCGGTAATCTCTTCTTCAGTAAGTTCATCAATCTCTCGATAGGTAAGCGCTTCCCCTATTTTATTGAGGTAAGCGATCTCTATCTCCATCTCAGCAAGAAAAGCATCTTTCATCGTGCTATCTCCATCATATCCAGACATAGCTTCGATCCCACTCAAGCTTTGCTGACAAAGCTCCAATACTTTAGGATAAAGTTCCTTTGTTTCACCATAATTCTCTTTGTCTCGAGCTTCCATCATACGATCGTCAGCCTTATAGCATGTCTCTTGAAATGTAACTAATTTATCATTATACGAGATAGCCGATTCACCATTGAGACACCCAGAAAGTCAAAAAATCATACCAATAGTTGATCCAAACAGCAGAATTTTTCTTATCATCCAGTAGATACTAAAAGATAAAACAAATA
>CAZEFV010000007.1:11874-14683 GCA_964511595.1 uncultured Candidatus Peribacteria bacterium | reverse complement strand
GAAATTTCTTCCGATGGGCTTCAGATTTTCTCCTTATGCTCGGATATTCCGAACTAAAAGAACAAAAAAAACTGATCGACAAAACCATAAAAGCACTGCTCAACCTCGATATTGACCTCTACGACAATCTCCTGAAAACCGAGAATGAAGGCAGAGTAGATTACAAAATGTCACGTTACGCCTGCTATCTTATGGCAATGAATGGGAATCCTAATATCCGTCAAGTAGCATTAGCTCAACACTATTTTGCAGAACAGACAAGGAAAACCGAACTACTTTCTGAGGATCCTGAACGCCTAGCTATCAGAAACGAAATTTCAGAAGGGAATAAAACTCTTTCAAAAACTGTTGCTCGCCACGGAGTATTTGATTATAGTAGATTCAATCTAGCAGGCTATCAAGGTATGTACAATATGACAAACCAAGAACTAGCCGACCGTAGAAATGTAAATAAAGAAAAACTTTTAGAATATATGGGGCGTACCGAACTGGCAGCAAATCTTTTCCGCATTACACAAACCGAAGAAAGGATCAAGAACCAAAACATTCATGGACAAGCTCAGTTAGAAGACGCACATTTCCAAGTAGGGAAAGAAGTCAGATCTTTTGTGCAAATCAATACAGGAGACACACCAGAAAACTTAAAAATCGAAATGCCTTTAAACGAGATGAAAAAAGAGCTCAAAGATGCAAAGAAAGCTCTTAACGAAAAAGAAAAGTCAGAGGATACGATTTAATCTTGATTTTTCTAAAAACATTAATAGAGTAAAAACGTTTACTTTTTCTAGTAAAAAAATGAAAAAAATCGCTATATTCAGCATAATGATTTCTGTTTTTTTTCTAACAGGATGTGAAAAAAATCAGTTCACTGCAGATGAATTAGAGCAAAATATCGACAAGATAGGAGCAAATCGATTTCAGCAAGTGTCAGATCAATTTGCCCCTTTTTCAGAATGATCAGCTCCCGCATTAGAATCTTCTTCCAGAATAGAGTTTTCTTTTCCAGATAGCTCACTAAAAGGAGGTGGAATCATTGATGCCAAAAAATTAACTTTAAACGAAAAAGAAAAATCAGAGATAAACCTGAATATGAGTCGAAACAGCAATAACGGGAAAATAAATGATGGTGAAAAATCTCTCGCTCTAAACCTTGAGACCCTCTACTCAAACAAAAAAATGTACGCCCATCTAAATGATTTTGATGTATTTTTCGGAGAAGGCAGTTATGATGCTACTGTTATTAACCTCCTCCTCAAACAAATCAACAAAAAGCGAATAGAACTTTCCTCTACTCCAGAAATCGGAATTTCAGTATTCAATACTCCGAGATATAATATTTTAGTAGAAGGACTGACTACCTTTTTTTCTACAAATCTTTCTACGAACCGAGAAAAGGTAAGGGACGATACCTATAGTAGCAAAATTCTTGAAGTACCTATCGCCTATACACTGCAAATGCAAGAAATCATTCGCCTGTTATCTCCCTTTGGGATTGATATCGACGGATCGGAATTTGTACGACAACCTGAAATGGAAAACGAAATTTTACTCTCTCCACAAGGGAAAGAAATCAGACTGACATTCAAAAGTTATGACCAAACCATTCCTATCACCCTATTCCTCACAAAAAGCACAATAAATATCGACATCAGCGTCATTAACGGAAAAATCGATAACACTAATTATCCAACACTTTCACTCACTCTCACACCACAAAACGCAAAAACTTATCACTTTAATGCAGAATTAAGAAAGCTACACCTTTCACCAAAGCAACCACCAGAATGGACATTGAGTGGGAAATTCGAATTCACAAACAAAAAGACAGATAGTATAACGATAAATATCGATGCATTAATGGAGATAAAGTCATTAGCACTCGCAGATGATCAAAAATTAAATATTGCTATCAAAGGCAGTGAGACTTTACAAATTACCGGAACAGAGAACCTAACATTCACAGAACCAACACAAACAATTTTACTAAACAATGTATTTAATTAAAATATGACAAAACACTTTTCAGCAAACAACCTAGGAAAAACAAATGATAAGTCTTCCAAAAACAACGGAAAAACGATCTTAAAAGTCAGCTTTTTTCTCATAGGTACAGTATTAATTTTCGTATTTTCTGCAACTATGGTTTCAGGATTTAAGAATATCCGATCTTCTCTCAAAGAAAATACCTTAGGAATCATAAGCAAAACCGTAGGTACTTCAATGCAACTAGATGAAAATAATAATATCAATATCCTCTTACTAGGGTATTGAGGGAATGGACATGATGGAGGATACTTAACCGATTCTATCATCATCGCAAGCCGAAATCCAGAAGTAGGAAATATTTCAATGTTTTCTATTCCTAGAGATCTCCGAGTAAAATATCCAACAGGAGGTTACGGACGTATAAATGCAAATTTCTACCTTCACCTCAGAAAGAATGATGACAATTTTACACTTGCATTAAGTGGGATGACTGACGATATCAGTAAAATGTTAGGGATGAGTATCCCTTATTATGCTACGATCGATTTTTCAGCATTTAAAGCATTAGTTGACGCCGTAGGAGGAATAGATATTACCATACCAGAATCCATTCATGACACCACTTATCCAAATGAAAGTAATAGAGGATATATTACCTTCCATATTGACGCAGGAGCGCAACATTTAGATGGAGATACTGCTCTAAAATATGCACGTTCTCGTCATACTACTTCAGATTTTTCTCGTTCTTTGAGACAACAGCTGATTTTAAAAGGGATAAAAGACAAACCACAGGATCCATTTTCTTCTGGCACATAGAATT
>CAZEFV010000007.1:0-11864 GCA_964511595.1 uncultured Candidatus Peribacteria bacterium | reverse complement strand
AAAAGACAAACTGGTTGCCTCCGGATTTAATGTATCCACCGCAAATGATCTCTATAACACATATATTGAGTTTGTACATACAAATATTTCAGCACAAGAGTTATTACGAACTACCCAATTTTTAGACAAAGTAGGAGATTTTTCTTCATTTGGATTCACAACAAATTGTAGTTTTCAAAATTTCCTGAGAATGGTTCCTGCGTGCTTTCTCTATACACCAGAAAGAGACAACTTTTGAGGAGCTTCTGTTATGTTGCCAATGAATGCCACCGCAAATAAGGTTCAGCATTACGAAGAAATGCAAGCCTTTACCAAATTTATTACACAGCACCCTCAGATGGTAAAAGAGAAAACGAGCATTGAAATAGTAAGTGCAATTGATAAAGAAAAAGCAAAAGAACACAGAATGGGAACCACAAAATTCAATGATCAACTTGCAGTAAAACTCAAAAGATACGGATTCAATATAATCGAGAGCATCATGCGAGCTGATCCTATGGAAAAATCTACTATTTCTATCAATAACCTTGGTGACTACACGGCAACTATTGACGCAATCAAAACTTTTGTACCTGACCTTCAGATAGAATACAACACAGGAAATATACAATCTTGACGAGATGAAAATGGAAATCCAGTCACTTTTGTAGAATGAGCAGACATTACTTTAATATTAGGAAATGACTATCTAATAGGATCTACCACGATGTCAGGACTCGTAGAAAAAAAATTCAGTTTTACTCTTTAAAATAGATATCCATGAGAATACCTATCAACATCTCAAACCGTCATCTCCACCTTTCAGAAGCTGATGCAAACACCTTATTTGGTGCAAATCATCCCTTCAAAGAAATCAAAAAGCTGTCTCAACCGGGACAATTTGCCTGCGAAGAAACACTTACTATCAAAGGGCTTAAAGGAGAAATCACAGGAGTTAGAGTTTTATGACCGTTTAGAAAATTTACTCAAGTAGAGATTCTACAGTCTGACATATACAAACTCGGAGTACAAGCTCCGATTAGAGAATCAGGAGATCTAGAAAATAGCGGAGAAATCACCCTCATATGACCTGAAGGAGAAGTGCATCTTATGCAGGGGCTAATTGTAGCACAAAGACACATCCATATGAGCATCGCTGATGCAAAAGACTTCAATCTTCAAAATTGACAAATTGTTCAAGTAAAAACTCCTGGAGAAAGGGGAGTAATTTTTGAAAATGTTGTCGTAAGAGCAGGAGACGCCTACGCACTAGATATGCATATCGATATGGATGAAGCTAATGCAGCAGCACTTGGAGCAGGAGCACGAGGAGAAATCTTAGTATAGTAAAGCAAGTAAAAAAGTGAATAAATAAGAAAAGGAATACAAAAAATAAGAAATAATTTCTATTTTTTTACTCTATTATCTAAAATATCATGCATATTCTCTGAATTACCGGGACTATCGCAGCTGGAAAAGGAACCGCTGTCAACTATTTAGTAGAAAAGAAGGGATACGCGCATTATTCTGTTCGCCAATTCCTCATAGAAGAAATAACAAAAAGAAATCTGACTCCTAATCGCGACACGATGCGCGAACTCGCAAACGAACTTAGAGCAACCTACGGACCCGCATATATCGTAGAACAACTCTACCTACAAGCGGAGAAAGAAGGGAAGGACGCAATTATCGAATCCGTTCGTGCAATCGGAGAAGTAGAAACTCTCAAAAAACATCAGAATTTTCTTCTACTTGCTATTGATGCCAATCAAGAAACAAGATATAAAAGAGCTATAAAAAGAGGAAGTGAAACGGATAATATCAGCCGAGAACAATTTCAAATGCAAGAACAAGCAGAAATAGCCAACCTTGATCCTAATAAACAAAATATTGCTAAATGTATCGAAATGGCAGACATCATGATCATAAATAATGGTTCTTTGGAAGAGTTTTACCAGCAAATAGCAGAAAAAATCTCCTAAAATTAAAAAACAGCAATTTCTCTTTTATTGCTGTTTTTTTATAACCTATATAAGAAACTATTCTTCTTTATTTTCAGCTTTCTTTGCAGGAGTTTTTTTTACAGGTTTTTTCGAATTATCATCGCTTTTTTCTACAGTTTTAACATCAGTTTTTTTCTCTGTTATCGTTTCCTCCACCTTTACTTCACGTAGAGAGGAAAAATAATCTGCATGCTTATAAGAAGCCAAAGCTTTAATTGTTACAAGAGCATTATTTAATTTATTATTAGATCCAATCATTTTAGAAAGGATATTAGAATATCCCGCCAACTCCAACACATTACGAATAGAAGATCCTGCCTTAAGCCCAGTACCCTCAGATGCAGGCAAAAGACGAACTCTCGTAGATTTATATTTCATTTCCAATGGGTAAGGAACGGTATCTCCCTTAGTGATAGGCACTTGGAAAAGAGCCTTATATGCTTCATTTGTTGCTTTAGAAACTGCACCTGCAACATCATTTCCTTTCGCTACTCCAAGTCCAATTTTCCCTTTTTTATTTCCTACCAAGATAGTAGCTCTAAAAGACATTCTTCTTCCTCCTGTAGTAACTCTCGTCACTCTACGAACCTCCAAAAGCAATTCATCAAACTCTTTTTTAGGCTTTTCTCTCTTATCTCCACGATCGCGTCTGTCATCTCTTCTTCCCTTTCCCCCTTTCCTATCTCTAGAAAAATTTCTATCTCCATTGTCTGTCTGAGAAGGTTCTGCAACCTGAGGCGTATCTGAATGTTCCAAATTTTCAACAGGAGTATCTACTACCGTAGTCTCTACAGTCGTTTCTTCTGGTGTAAGGTTTTCTTTTTCCATACCAAATAATAAAATTAAAATAAATAAATAATTTTCTGTTTTTACATCAGCGACTTTATCAAAAGTAGACCGTAAAAACATATGAAACTACAACTGAACTCCTCCTTTTCTAAGACCTTCAGCAAACGCTTTCACTCTTCCATGATACAAGTATCCATTTCTGTCGAAAGCCAATTTTTCTATTTTTTTACCTTTAAGAATCTCAGCAAAAGCAACTCCTGCATTCTCAGCTCTCTGAGTTTTAGTGGTTCCAGCCTGTCCCTTATCAGTGATAGACGCAACCGTTTTACCCGTAAGGTCAATAACATCAGCCTTGATGTAAAGCAAACTTTTAGAGATAACTACTCTAAATTCAGGGCTAGAAAGTTTTACTTGAGTATTTACTCTTGTTTTTCTCCTAAGATATTTTCTTTGCTTTTCCAGCAATTTATTTTTCAAATAAGACATCAATGTACAATATAAATAAATAAAGGAAATCCATACTTTTACCGTCATTACGAAAGAGTATGACTATTTTTTAGCACTTTTACCAGGTTTAATCTTAACATACTCGTCAAAATATCTAATTCCCTTCCCTTTGTAAGGTTCAGGTTTCCTGAGAAGTCTCATCTTTGCAGCAATCTCACCAACAAGTTCTTTATTAATTCCCTCTATCGTAATAATCGTATTTCCTTTTACATCTTGTTCTGCCTTTACTTCAATACCAGTAGGAATAGGGAAATCAATTTTATGTGCATATCCCAGAGAAAACACAACTTTATTTCCAGATACCTGAGCTCAATATCCAACTCCCATAACCAAAAGTTTTTTAAGATATCCCTCAGACACTCCAATAATCATATTGTTAATTAATGTTCTAGACAATCCTCGAAGGTTTTTAAATTGATCTTCCGCAATTTTTACTTCGATCATTCCTTCTTCCTGAATTGCAGTCACTCCTGCAGGGATAGTCCATTCAAGATTTCCTTTAGGTCATTTTACAGCTACATGAGCTCCATTAATCGTTACCTCAACACCCGCAGGTACGGTAATCAGTTTTCTTCCAATTTTAGACATCAGTAATAAAAATCTGAAATAAAAGCTTAGATTTCCTACAAAAATGAAGATTTATGTAGATTTCAGCTAAGTCGTAAGAACATTTATACAGAAAAGAGAGGAAAATGCAAGAGCAAATGTCAAAAACAAGAAAAATATTGCAAACGATCACCTAAAAGCTATCATAAATTGCATGACGACACCTTATCTAATCGAAAAGCTTTTCCCTCGTGAATGCGTAAGTTGTAGAGAAATCGGCTCCTATCTTTGCACTTCATGTAAAAAGAAGTTATATGTACATCCAGAAATTTGTCCGTTTTGTCATAAAGATTCTCGCAATTTTCAGACATGTTTTTCTTGTAAAAAAGAAGAAGATGTTGCCTTAGAGTGAGTAGTCATTGCCTTTGCATACCAAGATATTATGAAAAAATTACTTCTAAAAATAAAATTTTATCACAAGTATGATGTTGGAGAATTCCTTATTCAGAGATTATCTCTCATTTTACAAACTTTACCAAATTTTCTCCAACAAAAAAACATCATAATCAGTTTTATTCCTTCTCATTGGAGGAGACGCTATCTCGAAAAAGGATACAATCAGTCTGAACTGCTCGCAAAAGACCTTGCAAATCAGCTTTTTTTTCCTATGATACCGGTGGCGAAAAAAAAGAAGTATACTGCTTCTCAAGTCAAATTAAACAAACAAGAAAGACAAAAAAATCTGAATAATGCTTTTATTCTCCTCGATTTACAAGAGATTCCTTTCAATGCTACAATATTACTGGTAGATGACATTCTGACGACAGGAGCCACACTCAATACTCTGGCAAAAACAATAAAAAATAGAAGACCAGATCTAACCGTTCGAGGAACAGTACTTGCCAGAAATATGAGATAACATAAGACGATGGTGCAATGGTAGCACGTCGGTCTCCGAAGCCGAAAATGGGAGTTCAATTCTCCCTCGTCTTGTAGTAAAGTTCTAGTTTTTAACCAAATGAAACGCCCACATGCAAAAGATAAAATCCAAATTGTTACACTGTTATTATACCCTTCTCGCTAAATTAGCTCACCACTACCTTGATCGCCACCAGCCAAAAATAATAGGAATCAATGGAAGCGTAGGAAAAACTTCATGTCGTATGATTATTCATCAGACGTTAGAGCATTTTTTCCCAGAAAAGAAAATCTCAACTTCTCCAAAAAACTTTAATGGAGAATTAGGACTTTCTCTTTCTATTTTTGAGATTACTAAACGAGAGCCTACTATCACATGTTTAATCAGCACACTAGGTAAATGTATAATTCACTCTTTTTTTGGGAAGAAAAAATATGAAATCATCATCCTAGAATACGGAATCGATACGCCCAAAGAAATGGAATTTCTATTGAAAATAGCAAAACCAGATATTGGAGTTTTCACAGCCATAGACAGCGTCCACAGTGAACAATTTGGCTCTCCAGCTGGGATAGCTGAAGAAGAGATAAAGATGGCTCTCAATACGAAAGAGATCGTTTTTCTCAATGCAAATGATCCATATGCGATGCAGATTTTTCCGAACATCATCGTAGATAAATTCACCTATCAAACACAAGCAAATACACGAGAGAAAGAAAACAACGCAGATTTACGTATTGAAGAAACACATTTCATCCTAGGAGAAGAAAATCACGAAATCAAATCAACGTTCTCTCTCTTTTTAAAAAGCAAAAAAATACAAATCACTACCAATCTATTAGGCAAAACAAACTATGGATATATTGCAGTAGCTTTAGCTATTGTAGATATATTTTATGGTTATGATGAAACAAATACATGTCTGGGAGAAAACATTCTGACACTCATTTATCAGCTTCAACCAGGAAGAATGTCACTTTTTGCTGGGAAAGAAAACGCTATCATCCTAGATAGTACATACAATGCTGCTCCTCGTAGTATGAGAGAAGTGATAGATACCGCTATTCAAATCCGTTCACAACTTTTTTCTCCTGCCGAAATTTGGTTAATTTTAGGAGACATGAGAGAATTAGGGGATCTAACAGAACAAGAGCATAGACAGCTCGCAGGCTATGTTTCACAAAGTGCGGACAAGCTCTTTTTATTAGGGGAATCGATGACAAATTTTCTAGCTGATGAGCTAGACAAAATAGGATTTGCGACAGAAAAAGATCATTTTACTACCTCTCTCAGAGCACTCAACACTAGTATAGAAAAAGAGCTTAAAAAGCAGAATGATAAACTAAAAATTCTCGTTTTCAAGGGAAGTCAAAATACCATTTTTTTAGAAGAAAGCGTAAAACATTTTTTACAAAATGAGAAAGACGAACAATATCTAACGAGACAATCCGCTTATCGAAAGAAAAAAAAGTCTTCTGCTCTTGCTATTGAATAGGAAATTGGTAAGGTAAGATCAGACTTTTTATCTTTTTTTATTGAACACTAATGAAGATTGCCACCCAAGAGGTAAAAAAAGGAACCATCCTCCTCATCGAAGGAAAGCTCTTTAAAGTAACAGATACCGCGCACACGCATATGGGACGCTGAGGGGCAACTGATACTTTCAAGGTAAAAGATATCGTTACAGGAAAATCTAATGTTTTTACCTACAATGCAGGTACTATGTTAGAGCAGGCTGAAGTATCTACACAAAACGCTGTTTTTCTCTATAACGCAGGAGATGTATATTCATTTATGGAAAATGACACAGGAGAAATTTTTGACCTAGAAAAAAATGCAATCGAAGATGTTGTAGGATATCTCAAAGAGAATCTCGACGTATATCTCCAAATGTATCAAGGAAATGTACTCAACGTGATTTTACCAGCGACCATTACTTACAAAATTGCATCTACCGTACCAGGAGTAAAAGGAGATAGAGCCCAAGCAGGGACAAAGCCTGCCACAATCGAAACGGGACTCGAAGTGCAAGTGCCTCTTTACAAAGAGGAAGGAGATGAAGTAACCGTAAATACTCTTACAGGTACAGTAAACTAAGTTTTATTTTTTATCAGTATAAAAAATGAAGGACCTCGCAAAAAGAATCGCATCTATTTCAATTTTCTGAGCATTTTTAGCATATCTATTGTATCTCTTAGTGAATTTCATTAGTTCAAATGGAGAAATAATGCTGACTACTCCAGAATATGCAAGTCTCAATATTCCACTCTTTATCGTACTTATTGGATTATGTCTCTATTTGATCATTTTTTATGGGATGTATCCAATTCATATCAAGTTTTCTCGTTCTACACTCTTTGTAATAAGTATTGCATTGATATTCTTATCTCAGACAGTATTAGCAAATAATGGTCTAGAACATGTCTATATTGGAGATTTCTTTTCCGTAATGGGAGTGTTGATCCTCATACTCATCCCTACAAACATCTTGATTACTGACAAAGTAAAAAAAAGCAAATCCAAAAAAAATGAAGTAATCATCGAAGTATAAACATCTGTAAATCAAAAAAAACATCTTGAACAAAGATACAAGATGTTTTTTTATTCAACATTTTTGTCAATAAAAAACACTCACACAAGGTGAGCGTCTTTCTCTGATCACAAGAAAATTAGTAAATTTCTGCAATAAGTTCACCTCCAAGATTTCTCTTTTTAGCTTCATGTACAGGCAAAAGTCCTTGATTCGTAGAAATAATTCCAATTCCTTTCCCTCCTGCAACTAATTTCAAATCTTTATATCCCACATACCAAGGTCTAGACGGTTTTGAAAAGAATTTCACTTCAGGAATATCATTGATCGGGTCTTTAACTACATATAAAGTAACCGTAATAAACTTTTTAGTACCTTCCTGAGTAACTTTATATTCCTTAATAAAATTATAATCTTTTAGAAGATCCAATACTTTCACTTTAAATTTTGAATACACAACGCCATCAACTGTGGTTTTTCTCGCCATATATGCGTTTTTGATCCTGATAAGTAAATCATGGATTGGTGCGTTTACATAACTCATTGCTTTGCATAACATTAGAATAAAAATGTTTACTATTCTGTACTTTTAAATCTAGGAAATAAGAAAGATCGACTAAAACTCTACCAACTTGCCTTTCTCAATCCCATAATCAATCCTTCACGAGCATATCTTCTGAGGCATACTCTACAGATACCAAAATCTCTCACATACGCCTTAGACCTTCCACAAAGTCTACATCTATTATAAAATTTTGTAGGTTGTTTGAGAGCAACTCCCTGAGTAAACCTTTTTTCATACATTTTAGATTGTTTTGCTTTTAATGCTGCTCTTGCCATAATAAATAATAAATAATGATAAAGAGATTATTTAAAGATAAATCCTAATTCTTCTAGGAAAGCCTGTGCTTTTTCAGGAGTACCTGCAGTAGTAACAATCGTAATCTGTATTCCCATAGGAATAGTTACCGCATCCACTGCAAATTCAGGAAACAATGCATAATTTGCAATTCCAAAGTTCAAATTACCTTTTGGATCAAAACTTCTTTTAGAGATTCCAGTAAAGTCTCTTACTCTAGGAAGCACCAATTTAGTAATTCTTTCAACGAAATCCTGAGCTCTATCCTTACGGAGAGTAACATTAAGCATTACTGGCATCCCTTCACGGAGCTTAAAGTTGGAAATAGATTTTTTAGATTTACACAAGCGTGGTTTTTGACCAGTGATCGCCTTTAGATTTCTTTCAAATTCCTCAAAATCTTTATGTCCTTTTCTCGTCACAAGCGATCCAATTCCCATAGAAACGATCACCTTGTCAATTTTAGGGGTTTCATTGATATTTTTCAACTGAAGTTTATCCTTCAGATGTTCAAAGAGTTCTTTCTTAGTCATCAAACAAAAACAAATAAGATAATAAAACTGAATCCTATCACAGAATTATAGTACTTTTCACGTCTTTACTGCGATTCTTGTTTTTTTCTTTCCATCTGCAGAAAGCTCAAATCTAATTCTCGTAGGAGCTTTTTGATCAGCGAGATAATAAGCAACATTCGACACATGAAGCGGTAAATGTTTGTCTACAAATCCTTCACCTTTTTTTGCTTTTTTTACAACATTTACTTCCTTTACATATACGAAATCTCCATCAACTCTCCCAATACTAGAGATTTTTCCTTTATGTTTACCCGCAATAACGATTACAGGATCTCCTTTTTTGATTTTTTTCATCTGAAGTTATAAATAGATAATTAAAGATAAGAGTTATTCTGCCTTTTATACCACTTCTTCTGCCATATTAGTAATATTTCTCCATCCAATATCACGAAGCTCCTTAGCCACAGGTCCAAAAACTCTTTTTCCAATAGGGTTTAGATTTCCTTTAGCATCTTTGGTCAAGAGAACAATTGCATTATCCCCAAAACGAACATACGTACCGTCTGGTCTCGCAACCTCTTTCCTCACTCTCACCACTACACCAGTAACGATCTGACCTTTTTTTACTGATGATGCAGGAGAAGATTCTTTAATAGCTACTACTACTTTATCACCAATACTAGCAGTATCTCCATTTCCTTTTAAAACTCTAATAACTTTAGCTTTTTTTGCCTGAGTATTATCGGCAATCATAACCATACTTTCTTATTTAAGCATTACTTTATAACACAAATAAGGTAAAAAACACAGATCTCTACTAAACGTTTCCTCTAAAATCGAGAAACTATTTTACAATCGTCCATCTCACGAGCCTACTGATCGGAGGCACTGACCTAATCTTTACAGAATCTCCTACTTTTGTAGCGTTTTCTGCATCATGAGCATAATATTTTTTACGAACGATAAATCTCTTTTTGTAAAGAGGGTGCATTTTAACATTTTTTACCATCACTACACGAGTTTTGTTCATTTTATCGCTGATGACCTCACCAACAAGTTCCTTAATATTCTTATTTCCAATAATAGTCATTAGTTTGCAATCTTAGCAGATAAAACAGTATTGATCCTTGCGATCTGTATTCTGAGTTCACCTAATTTGTGGGTCTCTTTGAGTCCACGAATAGCGTTTTTCATTTTAAGAGCAAAAAGTTCGTCCTTGAGTTTTTTTCTCATAGCAACAAGTTCTTTTGGAGATTTTTCTCTCAAATCTTTCATAAAGTCTCTACTTTTCATATGATACAGTACAGAAGAGTAAAACAAGCAGTAAAAAAAATTCTGATTTCTGGTCAACAAGAGCATCTTTTTTGAGCTCTCATTTCTCCATAGAAACCCCGCCTCCCTCTAGCCAAATCCCGTATAGACTGGTTGTAGAAGTCGACTTTTGAAATTAAATATACCCTAAGTATATAACGATTTGAAATCAAAATGCAAGAGATTTTGACACTTTTTGACTATATAGAACAAAAAAAAGATAAGAAAAGGGATTTTTAACAGTTTAAAACCGTTATTTCACACTCCTTCCTCAAAACTCCCCACCTCCGTCATTGGACTCTGCCCCCGCAGTACTGCGGGGGGACGCAGCGCAATGACAACAAGTCAAAAGCCACCCAACAATAAAAAAATCAACTAAAAATTCCGAATTCAGCTGGAACTGAATCCGACCTCTCTCTACACATCCATAACTATCTACACCAGAGCGAACGACCAGGATCCCATTCCGAAGGAATGGGGGGAGTGAGCTTCCGGAATAATAACGTGAATGAGCATACGCAACAGGGATTCCTTCCAGCTTAGTGCTTTTTTGGATACTTTTTTGGCACTGCAAAAAAGCATCTCTCGGAAGGATCCTAGCGAGAAAAATAAAGAAACACTTGACTTTTAAATAAAAATAAGTATCATTAAAAAAATACATTAAAAAACATAAAAGGAGACAAAAAAAAATGGAAACGATAGAAAAATTCGTTCTCTTACAAGAAGAAAATAATACTTGTTATTATGTTCAATTATCTAATGGTATATGCTATTTAATACAAGGGCTCTTCTCAAGTCAAGGAGCGGAGTTAAGACTTTTCCTAGAAAATTCTGAGAACAAAAGATTTCCAACAGACTGGGAAACAGTACAAAAGTACATTCCAGCAGACTGGGAGATACAAACAATCCCAGAAAGCGAGTTTGAAAATGCCGAAAAAGAACAAAGAAAAAAAGAGGAGAACTGGGAAAGAGATCCCTGGTTTACCAATGATCCTCCATTCTATGATGACCTTGAAAATGAGGATGAATATTAAAAAATAGCCTGGAATATATTCCAGGCTATTATTCTTTTCTTTAGAAAAGAATGTTATTTTATTTTCATCAGTTTATGCATATCATATCCTGATGCATGCTCTATCACTAACCAGTACACTCCATTTGGAAGAAACGTAGGTAAAGAAAGAACATTTGTGTTGTCGTCAGCATTTTCTAACCTATTTACTCCAGAAAGATCAATCAATTGGATATTCCGAATTTCAATACTTTCTGGGTTAGTGATGTAAATTGTACCTTCTCCGTCAAAACGAATTTCAAGGAGATTAGTGTATTCTCTAATTGAGTTTGTCACCTGCACAGTAGCAGTTTGAGAGTTTTTCTCGTGTCCAAGAGTATTGGATACTTTACAGAAATACTCGCCTGCATCTGCTACAGTAATATTATCTTTTGTATACGTTTTGTTTGTTGCATTTTCAATTACTTCACCATTGTGATACCATTGGAAAGATAACGGATTATCTAACTCATCTTTAGCATCTACTGACAAAGTCAATGTAGCGCCTACTGATACATTAGCATCTTCTGGTTCAAGAGTAATCACAATCGAATTGGGAACCGTAAGTTCTTCAAAGTTTGCAATCAGCGTTGTATCTTTTGTTACCGTAATTTTTAACGGATTAAGCTGAGAGATAATAACACCTGCCGAAGTAGTCCAGCTCACAAATTTATGATTTGCATCGGGAGTAGCTTCCAAAGTACAAGTTCCACCTGATTCTACTGTTGATTTTGTCGTTGTCGCAGTGCCACCAGCATTAGCTGCCACGGTCACCGTATAATATTTCACTTCTTCTGGAATTTTTTCATATCGAGCTTCAAAGTTCGCATTTTTTGTTACTGTGAACGTATATTT
>CAZEFV010000006.1:9036-14978 GCA_964511595.1 uncultured Candidatus Peribacteria bacterium | reverse complement strand
TTTATTTATGGATTTCACTGGGAAAAAACCTCAAGCATACACATGACCAAAATATGACGTAGTAATCGGAAATCCTCCATACAAAACCAGAAATACCCCTCAAAGGTCTTTCTGAGAAGAAAGAAACATAGAAAGATTTGAGGACTATTTCATAAAAAAAGGCGTGGATATGCTCAACGATGGTGGAGTGGTTGCCATGGTAGTTCCTAGCAGTTTTCTATCAAAGCCTATGAATTATGCAAAAATGGAGATTATCAAAAGTGCTGAACTAGTGGACGCTTACAGATTGCCAGAGGGTACTTTCCAAAATACGAATGTAGGGACTGATATTGTAATCTTTAAGAAAACATCTAGGGGTACAGAAAATTTTGCTAATGATAAACGATTTGAACAGCACCCTGAAAAAATCCTATGAACTACTGAAACAAGAGTAAATAAACGATGAAAAGAAGAAACCTACACCAAATGAACTACGGAATGACTAGGAAAAATACAACCCGTAAAAATGGAGGTAAAAGATGATACTCCCCTCCTCTCTCGTTTCCCTAAAATAGAAAAAACACCCGTAGAAAAAGATGGACTAGCTAAAATAAGCAAGAAAACTACAGAAAAGAAACCAACTAAAAAAGCAAGTAGTAGTATCATAAAGGGAGATAAAAACGGTTTAGGACTTACATGAAATTTCTACTTTTGTAGATACTTTAGTGGCGACTATTCCTTTATTTTTTATGTTTAGGACTTACATGAAATTTCTACTTTTGTAGATGTGGGTACCAGTAGGCAAGATGACCCCGTTTAGGACTTACATGAAATTTCTACTTTTGTAGATTTTTTTCATTACTTATATACTTTTTTATTAGTTTAGGACTTACATGAAATTTCTACTTTTGTAGATTTATACTTCGCACCTTTTGTGTGTGGGTTTAGGACTTACATGAAATTTCTACTTTTGTAGATTGGAAATCTTGGAACATTGAGAGTTTTGTTTAGGACTTACATGAAATTTCTACTTTTGTAGATAGAAATACTGAAGCCAATCCAGAAAGAAGTTTAGGACTTACATGAAATTTCTACTTTTGTAGATTTTGAGAATTCAGCACTTTTAAGAAGGGTTTAGGACTTACATGAAATTTCTACTTTTGTAGATCTGAAGTATAACTTTATTATTACCTACGTTTAGGACTTACATGAAATTTCTACTTTTGTAGATATGTCCAGAGTTCCCAACCCCAAAAGGTTTAGGACTTACATGAAATTTCTACTTTTGTAGATATAGATTATCTCATCAATGTTTTTTTGTGTTTAGGACTTACATGAAATTTCTACTTTTGTAGATTGGTATCCAAAGGGACATCACTATTGAGCGTTTAGGACTTACATGAAATTTCTACTTTTGTAGATACAAGGAGATCTGGGACATGCTCACGGTTTAGGACTTACATGAAATTTCTACTTTTGTAGATTATATACCATATCAAAAGACAGTATAAGTTTAGGACTTACATGAAATTTCTACTTTTGTAGATAGACCACCAAAAGAGTGGGAAACACCAAGTTTAGGACTTACATGAAATTTCTACTTTTGTAGATTCCAACAGCCACTGCTCTACGTCTGATGTTTAGGACTTACATGAAATTTCTACTTTTGTAGATAGTATCGTTGTCATCACGCCTATCAAGTTTAGGACTTACATGAAATTTCTACTTTTGTAGATCAGAATAAAAATACCAAGATGAATTGCGTTTAGGACTTACATGAAATTTCTACTTTTGTAGATGGGGTTAATAGGGATAACTAATCAGTAGTTTGGGACTTACATGAAATTTCTACTTTTGTAAATACTAGCAAAAATCCTACTACAATAAAATGTAGTTGTTTTTTGATAATTTTAAAATTACACATTCTCGCCAATCAATTTCAAAACTTCATCTCTTTTCTCTGGAGACTCCGCTTCTACAGTATATCTGATCTTATTTTCCGTATTTGATCACCTTACATTGAGCCAAAAATCATCTCCATACACACTCACTCCATCCAAATAATCCTGTTCAAATTCCTTAAAAATTTCTTTAATCGCCTCTAAAGAACGGTTTTTGTCCTCGACTTTCAGGCTAATGGTAGGACTTTTATACAGCGTTTGCAAAGAGTCTATCATCGCGTCAAAATCTGAAAAATCCGCTAGAGCAGAGATAATGTAGAATACTGCAAGTAATGGCATCTCATATCCACCGATTTCCTTAAACATATAATGTCCACTAAATTCTCCAGCAAAAAGTCAGCCTTTTTTATTCAATTCTTTATTGATAAAATACCTTCCTGTCCTGCTTCTCCTTGCAGTTCCGCCAGCCTGTTTTGCGAGCTGTTCAATCAGCTTGGTAGACATAACATCATACAAAATTTCTCATATTCCTCCTTGTTTTAGGAGTTGCTGAGCAATGATTGCTGTCAGCATATCTCCACCAATAATCGCTCATGAGTTACTGACAAAGCCAATTCTATCCGCATCTCCATCAAACATCATTCCAAAATCAGCACCTTCTTGCTTTACTTTTTCTACGAGCTGTTGATAATTACTGGTTATGCTGGTATCACTTTCGTGTGCAGAAAAAGTGCCATCTGGAGTAGTGTTCAGAGAGATGATCGTATGTTTATTTGAGAGTATTTTCAGAAAATTTTGTTCAAAACTCACCCCTGCACCGCTAGAAAAATCCACAACAAATCTGTATGAGTGGTCAAGTTTATTCCATTTTGAGAGGAGAAAATCTGTCAGCTTTTTTGTCTTTTTTACTAAAAGATCAGAAATTTTGGCATCAAAAAGAGGAAACGCTTTGGTATACATGTCATCAAAATAAAAAGTTTCAAAAATCTGTTTAAGAAAATCAGTAGAAATGAGTTCTACATTCCTATCTGCAAATTTCATCCCGACATATTCCTGAGAGTTATGCGATGCAGTCACGGATACTCAGAGATCAAAATCTCCTTGCACCAGAGAGAAAAAAGTCGGAGTACTGCAGATCCCATAAGGAAATCCTTCCATCGGGAAATTGACAATCGAAATATTTTCTACTCCTTCCTCCTGCATCCCTCAGAGAAAGTGAGAGATAAGTGTAGTATTCTGATGTCTAACGTCACTTGCGAGTAAAAAACTTGGATGTTCATACTGTCATTTTAGTCGGTTTCCAACTGCTCTTCCCAAAATATATGCAAATTTTATATCAATTTCTACTCCATAAACCCCTCTAATGTCATACGCTTTAAAAGCTTTTCTATACTGTTCTAACATTTTTTGTAAAAGATGAGAAAATAAAAAGAGATAAAAATCTGATTATTTTTCCAGTAATATCCTTCCTGCTGGAGTTTTTTCGATTTTCCCGAGTTTTAAAAGAAGGGGCTCAATATCCGTTTCTAGTGCTTTTTCGCTTACGTTCATCTGAGCGGCGATCACTTTAGCACCTAAAGGTCTATCGTAATATGCTAAAATATCTAAGTACTGCTGATGTAAAGGCGTCATTCCTCCTTCTTGTAGTTGAGCATGGTGGAGAAAATCCTTCCATCCCTGTTCATTGAGTCATTCATACCCGTGATTTACACAAAAATCTCTCAATTTGATACAGAGATTATGGATTTCTCTAGGGACAGAATCAACTTTTTTTGCTATTTCTGATAAAAGTGGATCTCCAAGCGGAAGAGATTGGACATCATATTCTTTCAGGTATCTCTGAATAATGATCTGTTTTTCCTCATGAGAATAGTCTACGAAATGGAAATGATAAACAAATCTGTTTTTCAACGGTTGAGAAAGTTGTTCAATCTTGGTCGTTGCTCCAATGAGTGTAAAGGGATTGATAGGAATTCTCAAGCTGCCTCATTCAGGCATTACCATATCGATCACAAAATCTTCCATAGCAATATATAACACTTCTTCAATAGTAGGTTTCAAGCGATGAATTTCGTCGATAAAAAGAAGATCATTTGGTTCTAGGCTATTTAACACGCTCACGAGCTCACTAGGTTTAGAGATAGCATATGCCGTGATCGTTTTCACTTGTACGCCGAGCTGCTGTGCGATAATATGTGCCATAGTAGTCTTTCAAAAACCACTCGCTCCAGAAAATAAAATATGACCGAGAGTTCCCTGCCTTTTTTGTGCAGATCCAATCGCTGTCTTTAATATTTTTTTTACCTGATCTTGCCCGACAAAATCCTCAAAACAAAGAGGTCTAGAAACAGCCTTTTGAGCAGTGGTTTGAGAGGTGTCGATTTTTTTAATTTCCATGTTCAAGAAATTACGATTTTTTTGACAAAAATCAAGCAGATTTATATTCTTCTGCACTTGAAAAATTCTAGCATATCAATACTATTGCCCGTGATATGCCTCATTTTGAAAATCTCTCAATCCTTGACTCTCATCAGCAGTTTCTCCAGGACAGAAGCAAAAATCTGAACTGTTTTCTCGTTGGATGATGTGTGCGTGATTTGCTGTTAGATATTACCGATTACCCGGTGGATATCGATTTTACTATGGCAGGAAATCCAATTAACCTTTATGAAAAATTCGATAAAACAGGAATATCTAGCTTTATTACTGAAAAATATTGAACGAGTACCTATATCTATCATCCTTCACAAGAAAATTTCGAAAATCATGACTTATCTATAAACTACGAACTCACCCCACTTCGCACCGAGGGAGATTATGGAGATTTTCGCCATCCTGGGGAAATCCAACGAAGTAGTGATTTGTTGCTTGATGCTCAGAGGCGTGATTTTACGATCAATGCTATGTATTATTTTTCTCTTCCTACAGAGAGGAAAATCGATCTTACAAGTACTATTTCTGTAGAATTTACCACAAAAAATAAGGAAAAGAAAACAGATTCTTTATTTCAGGTAAAAGAGATATTAAAATCTCTTTCTAGAGAGGGATACCTCTACCTTGCTGATCTCAACCTTCTCATTCTCCAAAAGCCAGAATATATCACTCAAGCCTTTCCAGATGCGAAATTTGATGAAATATTTTGTAGATATTTGATAGAGACAGCTATCCCATTTCCTTACAAAATACCAAAAAATGCTGATTTTCATCAAAAATCTTCATCTAAACAAGATCAAATATTCCGCGTATTGATTGATCCCGAACAGTGATTGCAATCGCTTATCGACAAAAAGTTGGAAACCGTAAACGATCCTGACCAGAGGTTCAAAGAAGATGCGCTTAGAGTGATGAGAGCTTTAAGAATTGTAAATATGATCAATTTTTCTCTCACTCTTCGCCACAAGGAGAGAGTGCAAGAAGAAAGTATCCAGTTTCCTATGTCTCTTTTTGACTACGCTTCTCCTACATGGGATGCAATTATTCGCAACGCATCACTTCTTTCTCACGTAGCCAAAGAACGCATAAAAGACGAGTTAACCAAGGCATTCAAAAAAGGAGATCCATTTAACTTTGTTGTGTTACTCGAAACGACAGGAATGTTGCCTCAATTTTTCCCAGCTCTTGCTGCTACAATCCATATAGATCAGCCCGTGCGTTATCATGCTTTTGATGTTTATACACATACAATGCTTGCACTCCATGCATTACAGCATCTAAATTCTGACTATCTTGTACGTTTTGCTATGTTGTATCATGATGTAGGAAAGGTCGCTCAATATGCCGCTTATACTGAGGCAAATGGCGACAAAGAAAAAATCCGTGAAACGATTTCTTGACCATTAAATCATAGAAATAGTTCTCCAGAACTTATGAAAACTGACTTTAAAGCACTCGGATTCTCCAACAAAGAAATCGACACCATTGCATGGTATATCTCAAAACATCACAATCCAGGAGAAATACTCAATTCTCATCCTTCAAATCGAGAAAAAAAGCTCAGATCCTTACTGAGTGAAAAAGGATACGAAATGGTAGATAATCTCCTAGATATCAATATCGCCGACC
>CAZEFV010000006.1:8733-9026 GCA_964511595.1 uncultured Candidatus Peribacteria bacterium | reverse complement strand
TCTACAGGTGATCTCTTGGATAGTTATGAACTCAAACGCATTCTTAAGAGACTCAATGACGAAGAGGGACAATTCACAATGAAGGACTTACTTATTACAGGAAATGAGCTGATTAAAACCTACGGAATGAAGTCATGACCTATGATTTGAGAATTGTTAGACGCACTATTTGATCGAGTATTAACAGATATAGAAAGCAGAAATACTCCCAAAGAGCTAGAAACTTTCATAAAAAACTGGCTTAAAAACAAGGAAAATGAATGTACAATATATTAACCTTTTTAGATATTCCT
>CAZEFV010000006.1:4365-8723 GCA_964511595.1 uncultured Candidatus Peribacteria bacterium | reverse complement strand
TTTTTCCAATGTCTCTTCTTTCGATAAAAGATCCTACACTTGATACAGGAAAATTGTATAGTCATATGTTTTCTTGATTCCATATTTCTGAACCAAATCAGCTTTTTTTTGCTTTTCATAAAAAAGAGATAAAACTGATTGAATCAAAAAATTTAGGCTCGACAATGGAAGTATTCGCTGTTCATCAACGTAAACCCTTCGAGAAATTGTCTCTTTCTCAGGAATATTTTCGTCTGGGGTGTGAGCATTTTCTCGCATTTGACGAAGAGACGGGTTCAAGATATGCCTTTTTGCCGTATTTCCCAACCAAAGAAATCGCTTCCCTCAATGCAAAGATCTCTCAGTTGGAAATTCCTGTTTCTTTTTCTTTTTCTCCGAAAGGAGTCGTTACTTCTGATCTTGCTCTAGCTGATTTGCCTGCAGATGCTTCGATAGAACAACACTTAAGTCATTTGTATGCTCTTATGTTGTTGTACGGAAAATTTCTAGTCAAAGGCGACCAACTCAATGCAGTAAGGATCCAGATCCCCCTCTTTGGTAGTTATCTCTGACTGCAGGAAATATTAGAATTGATCATTTCTTCTCTGCAGTCTCATGGATTCTATCTCCAGTCCTCTCTCAATCATCAGGGAGAAAAGGCAACCTTCCAAATCACAAGTTCAGATCGAGAGCTTTTGCAGATTTTCGCTGATCGAAGTGTGTCATTTCAGACCTTTTCATCTATTACAAAAAAAGAGCAAACCGCACAAGCAATTCAGCTTCTTCTCCCTTTTTTAGAGACACAAACATTTCCAGAAAAAAAAGAAATGAAAAAACTGATCCAATCAGGAACGGTCAAACTCCTCATAAAATAATAAACTCCTCTTGAAACTTCCTACAAAATCACTAAAAATCAACGATGCGGGTGGTTGGTGTAGTGGTAACACAGCGGTCTTCGGAACCGTTATCGGGAGTTCAATCCTCTCACCACCCGTTTTTTTAAAATCTGGATTTTTACCTTCAAAACCATACAATCATTTCTATGCCTTCTTTTCATATTATCACGCTCGGCTGCCAGATGAATTATGCCGACTCAGCTAGGATAAAAGCAGTGCTTCTCAACTGCGGATTTTCCTATGCTCAGGACATGAAAGATGCGGATATTGTCATTTTTGACACCTGTTCTATCCGCCAAAAATCGGAAGATAAAATCACCGGATCGCTCAAAAATATCCCTCTTCACCAAAAAATCCGAATTACCGGTTGTATGGTTCAGCACAACCTGAAAAAAACTTTTAAAGAAAAGACTCCGCCTATCAATCAAGATTTCAATCCCTTGCGACATAATCTCCATCAAACCTATCCCAATCTAGAACTTTTTTTTCGCATTGATGATGTGGGAAATCTCCCCATATTATTAGAAAAAATCGGATATAAAAATCTGAAATATGCTGGCGAATTGGTAGATGAATACGAAAAAATCATCCCTACTCACAATACCAGTATGAATCAGCACGCTACCTCAGCATATGTGCCGATTTCGACAGGTTGTAATCAGTTTTGTGCGTACTGTATCGTTCCTTATGCGCGTGGGAGAGAAAAATATTTTCCTGTACCACAAATCCTTGCGGAAGTGAAACAACATATAAAAAATGGAGCAAAAGAGATAACTCTCCTCGGTCAAATCGTTAATAAACATCCCGATTTCGTCCAGATTATCAAAGAAATTCTAAAATTAGAAGGATTAGAGCGACTGAGATACACTTCTCCCTATCCTACTTTTTATAGCCCAGAATTGCTTCACCTGCACGAACAAGAGTCAAAATTATGTCCACATATTCATATCCCTTTTCAGTCTGGCTCGTCTGACGTTCTCCAAAAAATGTTTCGCGGATATTCAGCACAAGAATGCTTCGCTTTTATCGATAAAATTAGAGGTTTAAAGAGGGATATTTCGATTACGACAGATATTATTCTCGGGTTTTCTGGTGAGACAGAAGAGGATTTTCAGCAGAGTATGGATCTGGTAGAATATGGGAGGTTTGATATGATATTTATGGGGATTTATTCTTCGCGTCCAGGGACGTTTGCGGACAAACAGTATCCCGACGATATCCCTTACAAAATAAAACATCAGAGACGAAGCAAGATGAATGAACTTTTAAAAAAGATTAGTAGAGAAAATAATCAAAAAGAAATCTGACTCACCAGGCTAGTGCTCATCAACGAAAAATTAGAAAATGGCTCTCTAATAGGATATACAGACAATATGAAACAGATCATCATCTCTCCATCTCCACAAGAAATAAAAATCGGAACATTATTCCCTGTGGAGATTGTTTCTGCGGGAGAATTCAAATTAAAAGGAAAAATAAAATAGCAGAATAAAAATCCTGCTATTATAAGACATAAGTAAAGTTTAAGCTCTTTTTAACTTTTTAGTAACTGGGGATATTTTCTTTGTCGAGTACAAAGAAAATATTTTACATAGTGGCGATAGATATTTTTCTGATAAGTTTTTGTCATTTAAAAGCTTTTCATAAAGGGCCTTTTCCTCCAAAGGAATCCCTTTTATGTTTTTCAGAGCTAATTGTAATATCAAGATAGTTCTTGATTTTATAATATGTATATTTTCCTCCTCAGATTCCGAGGGGGGCTTTACAAAAGAAACGGTTCTTTTGTTTTTATGGTACTTTCCACCCTGAAATCGGGGTAGAGGTACAAGTTCGTTACTGTCTGTGAGTTCAGATTTTGAGTTCAAGTTCATAATTATTTCCTATAGTTTAGTTAATAAATTTTATTCTCTTTTTATTTACAATACTGAAGTATAATCAAAAATTTTTAAAAGTCAAGTGAATTTGTCCTTGACTTTTCATTTGGAATAGGTATATTAAAAAATATCCAAAACAAAAATAAAAGGACATTTATTATGAGCAAAACAAAAATCACAAATGCTTTTGATAATTTATATTCAAAAGTACGAAATGTACAAGAAAACTGCTGTCAAGAAGGAGATTTCTCTGCTATTGAGAAGTGTACCTCTGTGATAAAGGCATTATTAATCGATTTTGCGGAATCGATTGTAAAAAGAAAGTTTACTTGGGAGGGAGTTGCTGTCAAAGAACTAGACTCCCTTTTTAAAGGGCTGCTATTTCTAGAAAAGGAGCTACCTGCTATAACAGGTATTCCATTTATTAACCATTTATTAACTTGTGCTGAGTCAGGTCAGTACTTGTCGGATATCTCTTCTCTATATGATGAAGAGAGTCAAATAAGAATGGTTCATTATCATATGGCAGTTTAAATGCTACTATAGGAGGCGCCTGAATAAGGCGCTTTTTAATTATGTTTTCTCTTTGTTACTTTTTATAGAGATCTCAAACTATAGAGATGGACTTCATAAATTATACATTAAAAAAAGTAATAAACGTTTTTACTACATTTGCTCTTGATTTTTTGCGGGATTTCTATAAACTCAATTTTGCTTTTGAATGAAACGGGATCTCTTTCGAGATCAAAATTCGCTCAAAATCAGCATCAGATTTATTTATTTTTATTTATTTTAGGTATGGAATTCACTCAAAAAGACCTGAATAAAACCCTCTGGATCAAACAGACGGATCAGGAAAAAAACAGAAAGTGGTACAAAGTGGATGCAACAGGTATGACACTTGGGAGACTCGCTGTAGATGTGGCTAAAAAGTTAGCCGGAAAGGACAAGACATACTACTCAGATTTCTGGGATGCAGGAAGCTTTGTAATAGTAGAAAACGCAGACAAAATCGCTGTAACAGGAAACAAACTCAACGACAAAGTCTACTATTCTTACAGCGGATACAAAGGAAACCTCAAAAGTATCACGCTTGGAGAATTGCTCAAAAAAAACCCTTCAAAAGCTTTATGGTATGCTGTTCGCGGAATGCTCGCAAAAAATAAGCTTCGCGACGCAAGGATGAAAAGATTAAAGCTGATCAAAGAAACTACGACAAAATACGATCATTTTAGCCCTTTACCGCTGTATAAATAATGGCAACAAACGAATACAATTACGCGATCGGTAGAAGAAAGTCTACCACTGCAGTTGTAAAGCTGTATCCAAAAGGAAGCGGAGTGTTTATGGTAAAAACTTCCACTGGGAAAGAAAAAACTCTCAAAGAGTACTTTGGAGGAAATGATTATCTCTACAAAAATGCAATGAGTCCTTTTGACGTGATAGCTAATGATGCATTCAAAAAATTTGATGCTCAGATCCGCATTACAGGAGGAGGAATCGCTGGACATGCAGATGCAATCAAATTGGCGTTTGCTCGTGCGTTGATTGATCGAAATAGTGAGCTTAGACCTACGTTAAAGCCTCATGGACTTCTAAAACGTGATCC
>CAZEFV010000006.1:0-4339 GCA_964511595.1 uncultured Candidatus Peribacteria bacterium | reverse complement strand
ATATACAGAGAATTGAGAAAACGACTTTATTACAAAGTCGTTTTTCTTTTTTTGAGATTAATTACGGTTTCAGTAGAAATATCCTAAAGAAAAAAACTCCGATTATTTCAGAGTTCTTTTCTTTTTTTTAACAAATGAGGATTATCTATAGATCTTTACAAGTCCAAAGATATCACCTTTTTCTGTAGTAAGAGTAAGTTTGTCTACTCCTTCTTTTACGATAGTAGCATTATTGATAGAAAATTTGTTTTCCAAATCAGTTTTTTCTGTATCAGTACAAGCCATAAGAGTAGAAATAAGATTTCCTTTCATGAGATTTCCCTCTAAAGTATATCCTCCATTAATATTGTTACAGAATTTTGTAGAGAGAGAATCTTTAGTGATAGTAACTAAATAGGTTCCGCTAACAGCTTCTCCATTGAGAGTTCTAATCCCATATTCACCAGCAATAGAAAGGACTGGAGCTGATTTAATGAAAGCATAAATATCTCCATTTTTTGTTGTAATAGTTAATTTTTCAATATTGTTATCTACCATTTTGGTACTAACGATAAGAAATTTTGCACCTTCTAGGTTGAATTTACCTTCTAGAGTCTGTGCTTCATCGTTTACACAAGCCATCTTTGTACTCATAAGTAATGCATTGAGATTTTCTCCACTTACCGTAATCTGTCCATTCATAGTATTACAGAATTTTGTATTAAGTTTATTATTCGCATCAATAGCCATTACATAGTTTCCACTTACTGCTTTCCCATTAAATTCTTTCAACTCCCAAGTAGTATCTGTGAGAGCTGTCTTTTTTATCGCTGGAGTTTCAGCGGTTTTCGTCTCAGGGGTGTTTTTAGTATAGGTAAACACTTTTCCTTCAGGAGTAGTGATTTTTAAGGTAATAGTTTTATCAGCTTTTAGAGACTTATCTTCGATGATGAAGTATTTTGCTCCATTGATTTTGAATGCTCCTTCTAAGGCAGTAGGCTCAGCATCCATGCAAGCCATTAAAGTAGAAATGAAATTCCCTTTGATAACTTCATTTTCCAAAGTATATCCTCCATTGATAACATTACAAAGCTTAGTATGGAGAGCATCTTTCGTGAAATCTAGTACATAATTTCCAGTAACAGTTTTCCCATCAAAAGAAACTAATGTCCAAGAAGTATCTGCGAGATTATTTACCGTTTTTACTTCTTCAGCTTTTACAAAGTTTGCTAATAACCCAGCGAATTGTGCTTGAGTAATATTTTGATCAGCTTTGATAATATCTTTTGTTTTGAGCCAACCTTTTTTTACAGCATAATTTTGATAGTTAGTCCACCAAGGTTTCCCCTCAGTAATATTTGCATTATCAATTCTTGCTAAAAGTGCTAATGATTGTGCCCAAGTAAGTTTGGTATCTGGAGAGAACTTCCCCTCATGTCCTTTAAAAAGACCGTGAGAACAAGCTAGTTTTACCTTTTCAGCGGTGGTAGCATCGAGAGTGCTAATATCAGAGAAATCACATTTATAGGTGTGATCAGCTCTTTCGTTAAATGCTACTTCTCCCTCAGTTTTGAGAAGAAAGTTTACGAGAACGGTAGCAGTTTCTGCTCTAGAGATACCTTCATTAGCTTTGTACGTTGTGTCTCCAAATACATTAGTTGCATCTGCAGCCATAACGCTCGCAAATCCAGATACTCCGATTACCGTTGCTAGAGTAAGAGTTGTTAAAAGTTTTTGTTTCATAATGGTGAAAATAGAAAAAAATAAAAAGCCATCAAGTATAACGCAAAGGGTAATTAAAAGCAAATAAAATACAAGAATATTTTTTGTATTGAAAATGATACCAAAACGACTAGAAATAGTTTTACCCTCTTAAAATCGAAAAGATGAAAATAATTTGTATCACAGGAGGAGTTCTCTCCGGTATCGGAAAGGGGATTACAGGAGCTAGTATCGGTGCAATTCTTAAATCTGCTGGCTATAAAATTTTTATGCAAAAGTTTGATGGATATCTCAATGTAGACCCAGGAATGATGGATCCTCTCGAACATGGTGAAGTTTTCGTTACCAATGATGGAGCAGAGACGGACCTAGATATTGGGCATTACGAAAGATATATAGATACCAGCCTCAATGCAAATTCTTCATGGACGACTGGGAAGATTTACCAAGAAGTCTTTGATAGAGAGAGAAAAGGTGATTTTGGAGGTCAAACGGTGCAAGTCATTTCTCACGTCACCAAAATAGTCAAAGAAAAAATAAAAATCTGATTTTCACAGTCAAAATCAGATATCTCTTTGATCGAAATCTGATGAACCGTAGGAGATATGGAGAACGAATATCTCATTGAATCCATTCGTCAACTCAGACACAAACTCGGAGAACAAAATGTAATCTTTGTACATCTAGTATATCTCCCTTTTTTAGAAGCATCACAGGAGCTGAAAACCAGGCCAGCTCAGTCCTCAGTAAAAGATTTGAGAGCGAGAGGGATCGAACCAGATATTTTAGTGGTGAGAGCAGATAAACCTATTGACAAGGCAATGATTCAAAAGCTTTCCCTCATGACGGGAGTAGATGAAAACTGTGTTATCCCATCGACTACCGTAAAATCCATCTATCAGGTTCCTACCAATTACCAATCTCATGCACTTGGGAATATCCTCCTTTGAAAACTCAATCTGCCACAAAAACCCTTCAATCTCTCCAAGCGAGAGAACCTAGTACAACATATCGACAACGCAAAGACGACAAAAAAAGTCGCAATGATAGGGAAATATACAGCACTAGAAGATGCCTATTATTCTCTCAATGAAGGACTAAAAGTCGCTGGATATCGAAACGATATAAAAATTCAGCTTTCTTTTATTGATACAGAAAAATTAGAAAAAAATCCTGACACTATCGAAGAAATTCTCTCTCCCTACGAGTGAATCGTAATCCCCGGAGGATCAGGAAATCGTGGAATTGAGGGAATGATTTTGGCAGCAAAGTACGCGAGAACGCACAAAATTCCTTACCTCTGAGTAGGACTATGAGCACAGGTTTTAGCGATTGAGTTTGCAAGAAATGTACTGGGATATCCAGATGCCAATAGTGAAGAGTTTATTCCTGAGGTGAAAAATCCAGTGATTCATAGGATAGACCACGATGAAATGCTTCATCCTAAAGGGGGTACGCTCCGTGTAGGTACGTATGACTGCAGACTTGTTCCACAAAGCCTAGCTTTCCGCCTCTACAAACAAGCGCAAATTTCTGAGAGACATCATAATCATTACGAGATCAACTCTGCTTATCTTCAGGAGTTTGAAAAAAACGGACTCCATATTTCAGGGACGAGCCCAGATGGAGCGTTGATAGAAATCATAGAACTTATGGATCATCCTTTTATGGTCGCGACACAGGCACATCCAGAGTTTACTTCTCGCCCATTAGCACCGCATCCGCTATTTTTAGGTTTCGTGGAGACGATGCTCGAAAATGTGGGCGTAAGAGGATAGAAATAGGTAAAATTAGCCAAAAGAGAAAATATTTTCCTCGAAAATATTAAGTACAATAATATTAAGAATCATGGTGTAGGGTTGCTTCTACACTTTTTTTTAATAAAACAAAACTTCCTACTCTAGAGAAAATAATAATTCACGATACCGAATATTACCACTACCGTCAAAATAACGCTCGTAATCAATAATCAGGATTGTCCAGCCTCTTTGTATGATTTCCATGAAGAATATCGCCAAAATGGCTGACCAATAAACGTAATCACCAACCCTAATCACGGATATTTTAGTGCAATAGCAATTTGCGCTCCGATCGTCAAAATAGGAATAGCTACCTGAGAAATACGGTTGAAGTTACTATCAAAGAGTATTTTTTGCATGTAGTCGATGAAAAAGTAAGGTTATAAAAACTTCTTATTTGCTTCGTGTTCAGCGTTTGTGGTCGCAGGATAGATATTTCCATCTCTTCCATGGAGATAAAAGAGATAAGAAGTCTGACGAGGAAAAAGTATTGCCTTGATACTACTTAGATCCGGATTGCAAATAGGAGTAGGAGGTAATCCAGCTACTGCACGTGTATTGTAGGGATTTGTACTGTCGCTTACATTCTTTGCAATGATGGAAGGAGTACATTCAGAATAAGGCTTTTGAAAATAGTAGCACAGCGTAATGTCCGCTCAAAAGAGCATGTGTTGCTTTTGTCTATTGAGAAAAACAGAAGCAACAAGAGGTTTATTGTCAGCATTTTTTTCCTCTTTTTCGACAATTGAGGAAAGGGTAATGAGTTCGTAGGTAGTTAGCCCATATTTCTCTCCTTGGACACGAAAGTCATTTGCATGCCCATTCCAGATGCGATCTCT
>CAZEFV010000005.1:5785-17162 GCA_964511595.1 uncultured Candidatus Peribacteria bacterium | reverse complement strand
ACGATCAATATGAATTTCTCATCCCCAGACTTCCTCACCGAGAAACAAACGCTTTCATAGATGCGTTCATTCTCATCAATGCGGAAAGAATGCCTAAATAGGAGACTTCTCATTTATCGGAAGATCCAGTGAACAAACCTAAATCTTCATATTTTTTAATAACAGTATACAGTGCCTGAGGATGATCCAAAGTTGCCATCAAGCGTGTCTGTTTTCCGAGATAGTAAGAAATTTGTGTAAGTTTTGTCTCTATCTGCAACAAAGTTTTATAATCACGTACAATTGCTCTATCTTCAAATAAAAGTTTAAATCCATCTAAATTGCTTCCAGCCACAGACAAGAGCGATAATCCAACCAGTGCAGTTGTGTTCATTGTTGCCTGAAACAATCTTGCAGTACTATTGACCAATGTTGTTAAGATAGTATCAATAATCGAATCTTTTTCCTCTTTTGGATTTAAGGGAAGCACCTTATTCCAAAACAGTCCAAGAGGGTTAATTTTCCAATCAAACATTTTTTCTCCAAGTACTCCTCCGAGCAGAGTTTGGGTCATTTCTCCTTGAAAGTCAAAATATAGTTGCATACTCGCAGTAGGTCAATGACACACAGCAGGAGCATCACTATCTGGCTCTACAGCCAGAGAAACAGAAAAAAAAGGCTGAATCAGCAAAGTAAACAGAAGGAATAGGAGAAAAATATTTCTTTTCATCTCATAAGTATACTCCTTTTCAAAAAAATCACAATTTCCGCAACATCGAGCCAAAATAAATCTCTTGACTTTTTAGTATTTACGACTATACTATAGGATACTATCATACATACCCAAAAACACATCACAACTGCAAAAAATGCAGTTTTTTCTTTCTCTAGACTTTTAAAGGTAAATATTTATCATTTTAGCATTATAATGATTTTTATTTGACTGCAACTTTTATATGAACTCACAAATTTCACAAACCATAAAAAGCAAGCTAGAAAAAGCACAGACCATAGCAATATTTTGACATCAAACGATAGATGGTGATGCACTCGGGAGTATGTACGGACTCGGTCTCCAGTTAGAAAAACTAGGAAAAAAAATTTGATATTTCACGCCAGATCAGCCTTCTCCTCTTTTTAATTTTTTAGACCTTTCTAGTCTACAGACAGAGTTTGATTATGGTAATTATGATGTTATAGTACTCGTGGATATGAATCATCCTCTCAGGATGAAACGTTTTTATATTGGACATGAAACCTATTTTGATAATGCGGAACTCATTATCATCGATCATCATCTACCAGAACCCACACCAGCGCTCCCTCATGCTATGATTTATGCAGATCCAACAGCAATCGCTGCTTGCGAATTAGTATACGAGCTTACTACTACTCGACGAAGAGAGCAAAATCTTTTTGATGAACGCATCGCTACATTTGTATACATGTGAATGACCAGCGATTCTGGAAATTTCCGTCACGATGAAGCACATCAAACACTAAGACTAATGGAAAACGCACTAGGAGCCATAAAACTCTGAGCAAATAAACAACTTATCATTAACCAACTTTTTCGTAACAAATCGTATGAAGAGCTAGAATTCATGCAACATATCCTCGCAAGAATGCAAAACCGCTGAGAAATTTGTTTTTCTCGATACGAGAAAAAAGAGTTAGAGGAGTTTTGATTACATCGTGATAGTGCAGATTATGCACTCTATTTAATGACAGATGTAAATACGGCTCAGCTCATCATACTCGGGAAAGAATCAGATGAAGGAATCAGAATTTCCTTGAGAGGGAAAGGGAAATACAATACACGTGACTTAGCTGCTCATTTTGGTGGAGGCGGACATAGAAATGCATCAGGATGTACGATTCCTAGCTCTGGGAATATGGAACATGATATGGGAGAATTTATTCATACAATAGAATGAATAATGGCCCAGTAACTCCTATTTTATCTCTTTTTTTATCTAACTGTTATGAAGCTTTTGCGTATTCTTCGCCCTTTCTTTCATTTCATTATTATTCTCTTCGTATTTTTCCTTACATACAAAATCAGACTAGAAGGAGATACCTTTCGCGATGTACCTTTCATCAATATAAAAGAGTTAGAATATTTTGCGATATTTTCTGCCCTCATTTTCCTCGCTCGAGGGCGGATAAAAAACCTTTATCAACTCACTACCCTCTCCGAGGCTACCATCAAAATCCTTTCTAAAGTGCGAGGATATCGATTTATCTCTATGACTTTTATCTCCTATTTTGGTCAAGGATTCATTTTTATGCGAGGAATTTCTAGATTTGTAATTATATCTGCGGGAATTCTCAGTTTTGTTTTACTTTTTTTATTTGATCAGCTTCGACACTTCATTGATTTCAAAATTCAACAAAAAGCAGGAAAAAAAATTCTGATCGTCTCCAATAATCTACTAGACAACAGCGAAATTATCCACACCATCAAACAAAATTTCTCTTTTCCAACCGAATTTATACAATATCAAGATATCGAAAGTATAGAATTAGAAAAGTATGCTATTACCGTAGCTATGGGAACTTTTGAAAGACACGATTTGCAAGATCTTTTTGATAAAGTAAGATTTCATCCAACGAGATTTTTCCATATCTCTGAAGGGTATTTCTTAGAAGATGTCGTCTATATACCAGAAAAGCTTGATAGCATTATCGCCATGGAATACAAACATTCCAAATTGGATGGACGAGCTCTCGTTATCAAAAGGCTCTGTGATATCATTGGCTCAATCTTTGGAATCATTATTGGCGCTATCCCAATGATCATCATAGCAATAGCTATCAAAATCGATAGTCCGGGATCCGTAATTTATTCGTCCAAAAGAGTTGGAAAGGGCTGAAAACTTTTCACATTTTACAAGTTTCGCACGATGTATAGTGATTGTTGTACAGGGAAAGGCAATGCAAAAGCAGACAAACTTTATCAGGAACTCATCGACTCTGATCAAAACACGAGAGATAAAATCATGCCAAAAATCCATAACGATCCTAGAGTAACAAAACTCTGAAGATTTCTACGTAAGACTTCATTAGACGAACTACCACAACTCTTTCAGGTCTTTATATGATCTATGTCGCTCGTCTGACCACGTCCTCACCTACCAAATGAAGTAGAAAAATATGAACCATGGATGAAAAGAGTATTAAGTATCAAACCAGGTATCACAGGATATGCGCAAGTATTTGGGAGAGACAATCTCCCCTTTGAAGAGGAGGCTAGATTAGATCTCTATTATATCCAGAATCGATCTATTTTTATGGATATTTATGTTATTTTCGCCACTTTTGGAGTAGTTTTCAAAGGAAGATAAAAAAACTCTGAATATAACACAAAAAAACTTCAAAATATTGACAAATGAGATAAAGATGAATATAATCTTAGTAATTTTTATTTTTGTAAAAAAATCAAGAATGACAGAATTATATGCCCAAAAGGAAATTTTTGCCCAAAATAATACCAATAAAAAAGAGCAATCTGCAAAAAAACTAGCAAGTGCTATAAAACCCGAAGAAATAAAACTCCCAGAAAAAAAGGTAGGGAAAGCATGAGATGTTCGAGAAAATGGATTTAATTTAAGTGCAGATTTAAGACGCTGTGAAAGAATAGTGTTTGAATGTATGATGAACCTCATTGAACGTATACCTAATAGAAGCCCATTTAGAGGAGTAGAAATAAGTACAAAAAATCGAAAAAATGTCATGAAACAATGAATAGATCGATTTACCGACGTTCGACCACATCCTGGAGTAAAAGAAGATGAGGCAGATAAAAGTAGAGTTTGGCTAGACGGCAACAACTCAATTAACGCTATGATATCAGGGAAGCACGAAAGTACAAAAAGAGATTATCGTTTTGAAGGTGTTAAGGGAAATCTGTGAATGAGCACATGCATACAGTTTGTAAATGAATATAAAAGCATAAAATCAAAAATCGAAGCAATTAAACGAGAGAGAGAACGAGAAGAAGAAAAGTAATGCAAATATATTTATTTTATTAACTTTTTTCATCATGGGAGAAAGAATGTTAAGCTCTGCTGAACTAAAATCTGAAAGGGAAGCGACAAATGAAAAAGCAAAAGTTTTAGCACAAAAAGGAAAGGAATATTATGATGCAGCACAAAAACTTATAGATGAGCATAATGCAAAAGTAAGAAGAAATAATGAGTTATGTAAAGCAAAGAAGAAAAGTCCAGAAAAAGGGGAAAACACAAAAAACACCCCTGAGTCTCAAAAAAACTCTCCAAAGCAGAAACAAGCTCCTAAGAAAAGACCGACTGGGAAAGGGAAATCAGTAGAAACTCAAAGTAAGAAACCCTTACCAGAAGGAGTAATAATTCTTCCTGGTGGATGACTAATACTTCCAAAAAATATAGAAGACTGTGAAGAGTGTATAGAAGAGTTATTAGAAGGTTTAAAGAATCGTTCTTTTTATGTTCCAGAATTTGAGGATTGTGAAGATTGTGAAGAAGCAGCAATACAAGAACTTAATGGTAGAATAGCTCTTACAAAGGAACTAGAATCTGCATACTCAGAAGAAGAAAATTCGCCTCAAGAAGAAATGGCAAAAGAAAAAGACAAGGACGAAAAACGACTAAAAAAAGAAATAGAAAGACTTAAGGAAAAAAAAGCAAAAATGGAAGCACGATATGAGAAGAAATATGAGGATCATTATGCTAAAAATCTAGAAACTAAACAAGAGAGGAATCTTTTTAGTATTGCACTTACTGAGGTCAAGAACCGGTCTAATAAAATATTTAACTCGCCGTCTAAAGAGCGAAACGACACATTAAAACTTGTAAAAATGAAGCTCAATAAATATGAAGCACAGCTAAGAGAAATAGAGTTTCAAAAAGAATAAACACTTGAAAAAAACATACAAAACTCTACATTCTCCCTATGAACATATCTAAAGACCTCCCTCTAAAAGGAGAAAAAATCTTGATTATCTGAAACCGAAGCTACAGAAATCTCGGCGACGAGTTAATCCTTTTATGAACTACAAAATTGGTTCTAGCGCAAAATAAAAACATTATCATTTCCTGTTTTGACCCTTTACGATTAAAGGAATTTTTCACACAATTTCTAACTTCAGATCAATTAAATACTATTACCTTTATTCGCGAATTACCAAAAGGGATAAGATCAGCATTTTTTTGGTTCAAAAAATGAGGTTTCAGAGAATTAAAATTTTTTTGACAAACCGACACACTAATCCTCTGAGGAGGAGAAATCATCACCGAAGAGAATCCCAGCGCTTATCGATACCGATTACTCGGCATATGGCCTTTCTTACTCAAAAAATGCTTCAAAAATACAGCACAACTCATCATCATGTGATGAATCCAAATCCCAAAAAGTGAAGCAAAGCGCAAACTTTTCCGTTTTCTACTAAATAAAAGTTCCCACAATTATCTTCGTGATTTTCAGGCAGTACAAGAGATAAAAGAATTCTGATATCCAAACACCTCATTCTTTATGGACACGAGTTATTTTTCTTATGATCGAGACACAGTTATAAGCAAATCCACAACAGAAAAATACATCATCGTCAATCTCAATAAAAACGGTGAACATTTTTTTGATGAAATAGTAAAAGACATAAAAAGCTATATACAACTAGGATATAAAGTCTTTTACGTTCCCGTAGCAAAGGGACATAATGCATATTACTCAGACTTGCAGTACAAAAAAGAAATAGAAAACAGATTAAATCAAAAGATACAACTCCTAGATCGAGAATCTGATTTTTCTACTTTTATGCAAAAACTCAAAGGAGCAGAAAAAGTGATCAGTACTAGACTCCATCTGTTTCTAATCTCAGAGTTTTTATGAGTGTCGACAAAAGTATATCCTTATCAAAAAAAGATCCTAAAAATGCAAGAAGTAATTAATGCAAAGTTCCACCAATAATACTAAAACTCATTATTTAACGGTAACACTTTTTGCTAAATTTTTAAATTCTTATATACAAAAAAAGGGGAAATAACCCCCTTTTAAATAAGGTAATACAAGAAAAAAACAGCAAATGCAAAAGAGATAAACAAAAACAGCCAACCTATAATCTGAGTAAAAATAAGCCACTTTTTTGAAAGGCAGTTGCCATAAATAGATACGTCTTTACTCAAAAGAGAGACTGCTGAATAAGCAAGCGGAAAAACAAGAATGAATAGAACGAATAAATACATAAGTATATACATTTTTGCTCCTTTTTTATTTTTAGAAATTTCGTTTACAACAGATTAGAGTATAGTGATTTTTATCAAAAAGTCAAGTTAATTTTCAATTATTCGCTCTTCATCAGTCTCCAGCCTTCTTTACATCCATCAAATAGCCCCTTTATAATATTTCACCTCTCCTTTCCTCCATATCTGATCGCTTTCACACCAAGCCACACAAGACACCCCGGTAATCCAACCAAATAAAATTGCATCTTATTCCAAAAATCTCCATGTTTAGCAAGAAACAGGAACCAATTTCTTGCTTTTTGATGAGCCTGATCATAGTTCCCAATCCAAGCAAGCTCTAAAATATTTTTTTCTCTTTCATAATGACGTACAGCTAAATCAAAAAAAGAGAAAATTCTGACACCTTTTTCACTCATAGATAAAGTAAAATCAAAATCCTCAGCTATCCAAGCAATTTGTTCATCATATTGTACTTTTTTTATAAATTCTGAATTAAAAAGTAATCCATTGCCAGTAAACAATTTAATTTCTAGCATATCCAAAGATTTTCCTCACTTGGAATCATAAAAAGATTTTTTAGGTCTACTTTGCCAAAAGTTCCACTCTACAAAACCTCTATTTTGAATTTGTCCAGTTTCACGATACATGAGTGTAGAACAAATCATAACTTCACCTCCTATCTGTTTTTTCATCTCATCATAATGCCTTACCGCAGTTTCAAGATAATTATCATCAAATCCATTATCATCATCAAATAATTGAATCAATTCTCCTTTTGCATGTTTCATCCCAAAGTTTCTCACATAACTTGCTCCTCATGTATGTTTTCCGGCAAACAGAAGTTGAAAACGTCACTGAGCACGTAGTTCTTCAATCCATTTTCCTGCAAAAAGTTCCTCTAATGGAGATTCTTTTCCTTTTGATAAATCAGACTTGATAGAAGAAAGAGCATCTACAACAATAATCAGCTCAAAATCCTGAAAACTCTGTCTCTCCAGACAGCCTATAATTCTAGTTAAATGAGGGATACTCATTTCATTTCCTCTCGTGCCAAACACCACAGAAACTCTCATAAATTTTCAAAAAAGAAAATAAAACTACCTTTACCTTACCAATTTACTTTTCACTTGCAATCAGAAAAAAAAATCTTATCCTTAAAGGCAGATTATTTTACAACATTCAAATCAACATGTTTGGAGCATTCCCTGTATTCTCTCTCATCTCATTACTTTTTATTTGACTAATCATTGTTGTTATTATGGAAACCCAAAAAATTGCTCGCCAAGAGCCACAAAAAAACACCTTTTTAAGGTTATATTTACTCATCATTTCTATTATCGCAATTGGAGGAGCAACCATCAGTTTAGGATTTTTTATCTATCCAACTATCCAAAAAGCTATTATTACTGACCAAGAATACGCAATCAATAACCGAAAATATAGTAATTGTAAGGAACCTAAATATATGCCAGTAACGACAAAAGAGGGTGTTCAAGATGAAACCATAGATCCAACGGAAGAAGAAATAGCAAAATGCCAAGAAGATGCAATACAAGAAGCCACCAAGGAAAGAAGTTACGAATACAAAAGTTGAATAACCATCGCTCTTTCTCGATTCATTTTGTTCACAATACTTTTTGTAACACATTTCCCCTTCTTTATCAGACACAACAAGGAAAAGTAAGATGCTTGTTTATGTAGAATCTAGAGCAAGAGAAAATCCCCTTACTCAGGGGATTTTAGCTAATGTAGCAAAATCAAACATCATAGAAATTCAGCATTATAAAGATCTTTTCGATAAAAATATCGGCAATTTCCCTATAAAAGACTGCATAATTCTTGCAAAACAAGATCCCATTAGCATTCTCCCAGCACCTCTCAACTATGGATTTCCAGGTAGCAAATCTTTTTTCTTTAAACCAAGCATCAATTGTCTTTTTGATTGTAGCTATTGTTACCTCAAAACTATGTTTAAAAACCGTTTTCCAGTAATTTTTGTAAATTATGATGAAATAAAACAAGCAATTATGACAACAGTACAAGCAGAAAGAAAAAACTGATATTTCGGCAAAATAACATTTTACGCAAGCAATTATGCTGATTTACGAGCAATAGAATCTCTTTCCCATTTCCACAAAGAGTTTATTCCATTTTTCGAACAATTTGAAAATGTAATGATGGAAACAAGAACAAAATCAAATATTCCTCAAGTGATGGTATCTCGAGACAACATTTCGACTCCTAAGAATACTGAGATTGCATTTTCTCTTTCACCTGCGCCGATTGCAAAGTTATACGAACCAAATACCGCATCCATCAAAGAAAAAATAGAAACAATCATAAAACTTATTAATAAGGGATATCGTGTAGGATTGAGATTTCTCCCACTGATCCCTATTAAGGATTATGAAAAAATATATCAAGAGCTACTCGATCAAGTTAAAGATTCTATCAATCTAGACAAAATCAATTCGATAGCAATTGCACCACTCATCGAAAGTAAAAAAGAGAGAAATGCTGATTTTTTTTCCTCTTTCGAGAAACTTTTCAATACAAATTTTCCAACTACAAATCGGTTTCGAGACTACCAATAAGAGAAGATTAAAGAGAATAATTATAATTAGTAACAGTAACCCCAGGAGTAGAATTATCAAAAAAAGAAGGAGACAAATCTGATCTTCATCCAAAATATCTCTGTGCCGCGATCCATACTCCTATTCCAGCCGCAAGGATCAAAAAAACAACAATAATCTTCATTGTTTTTTTAGTCGCTAAAAGATTGGAAATTACGGTTCCCGCTAACGTTCCAGTAATCGCAACAAGAATAGACTGCATCTCAGGGGGAAGATTTCGAAATCGAGACATCAAGAGAATATAAATAAGTAAAATCAAGAATCACTAACCTTTTTTTACCTTTTTAGAGGAAAAAAATGATTTAGCCCATCATGCCAACATAGGAACAATGGAAATAAAAATAATTCCTAAAATGATCAAAGTAAAGTTTTTTTGAACTATTTGGATATTTCCAAAGAAATATCCAACCGAAAGGAATAAACTTGTTCGCATAAACCCTCCAACAACATTATATGCAATAAATTTTTTATAACTCATTTTTCCAACTCCTGCAACAAAAGGAGCAAACGTACGTACAATTGGAACGAAACGCGCATAAATAATCGTCATTGCCCCATATTTATCATAAAATGATTCCGTTTTTTCCAAGTATTGAGGCTTAAAAACCATAGGATATCTCTTAAAGGCTTTTTTTCATAAAAATTTCCCGATATGATAGTTTGCCGTATCGCCAATTACTGCTGCGAAAAAAATAATTCACCGCAAAAAAAACACATTCAAGGGGTTATCTGGGCTTGCAGCAAATGCTCCTGCAGCAAAAATCAAAGAATCTCCAGGTAAAAATGGCATCAAAACTACTCCTGTTTCAATAAAAATAATCAAAAACAAGATTGCATAGGTCAAAAGACCATATTCAGAAATAAAAGTAGCCAAATGCTTATCAATATGTAAAATGAAATCAATAAGAGACTTAATAACAGCAAACATCGTTCATTAAAACGCAAAATAAAACTACTCCTCACGAGATATATCAGATTGTTCTGAAAGATACTCTTTAATAACTTCTCACAAAGCATCAATAATTACTTCCATATTTTTAGCATCTCATTTTAAATCGTCTTCTATTTTTTGCTGTTGAAGTTCCAGATGGTTCTTTTTAAACATCAATATTTTTGCAACATCTTTTTTAGGGTGTGCCACTTCATGAAAAGAAAAATCTATATCAGTACCTACTTGTATCAGCAAGTCTCACTTTCCAAAGATCCTATCTCGGAGAGAATTCTGTGTATAAGAGATAGCATTAATTTTTGACCAATCCAATACCTGTGTGCGATATTCCAAAATCCCATCCCACAAAAAAATCGTCAAATTTTCTTTGGATAAAAGAAGACAATCCAAATAAAGATTCAAAAAGCTGACTACCCATTTAGCAAAGAGCAATAACGCCAAGACTCCAGCAATCCATTTTACATAATTAGAGGGATCATACTGATGCCATATCGCATACCCCACATAAATAACAAAAAGAAGAACGCTATAAAGCAACACCCCCCTCAAAAAGACAAAAAGGCTGTGACCAAGCATTTCTTCCACTTTTGAAACATCAACATATCTTTGAATAAGATATTTTCTAAGCATCTACAAAAAAATAAATGATAAAGTGAAGCTTTACCAAATTATTTCCCCTGTACTGCATCCATCCTCTTCTGTTTCTCGAGAAATTGTTCCATTCTTCCCTTAATTACCTTTTTAATTTCCTTGTTCTGATTAAAGGCAGGATGACATTGATAACAAGTTTCAACCTTAATAGGTCCAGCAACTGTTGCATTTACCTTAAATGTCGCTCCGCATATACAGTTTACATCAACTTCCTTATGATAAGGAGCATGAATCCCTTTTTTCATTTGAAATTTCGCAATAAATAAAATGAACCGTGGTTCAATAAATATAAACAATTCCTCATACTTTTCAAGAGTAAGATAAGAGTTAATCTATCCAGTGTATTTTCTCTGCAGAGATACATTTTTTATCAAACAAATCAAAATGCGTATCAGGATACCCTAGCGACAAAATACTAAACACCTGAGAAGAAACAGGAATATCACATAATGAATTGAGAAAATGATCTTGATTATTTTTAGGATACACCCCAATTCGGACCGCACCAATACCTTTATCATGAGTGGCTAATAACATATTTTCCATACAAGCGCCCATATCATGTTCAATAAAATCAGGAGACTTAAGCTTAGTAGTATCAAAACAAACGAGCACAGCAGCTGCCGCTCCAGAGAGCATCTTTCCACGTTCAAGATAAATACTTAATTCTTGAAGTATTAAAGGATTCTGTACAACATAAAACTCCCACGCTTGCTGATTATAAGCAGAAGGAGCATACATTCCACACTCTATAATTTCTTGAAGATCTGTTTTTTCTATCTTTTTATCAAGATAATTACGAATACTGCGGCGAGTCTTTATAGTTTCAATAACATCCATAATGAAAAATAGTAATTATAAATGAGATAGTTCATCCTGTAAAGCATCAACTTGTGCTTGAATTTCAGCTTGCTTTATTGACAAAAATTCAGCTAATGCATGTG
>CAZEFV010000005.1:2786-5775 GCA_964511595.1 uncultured Candidatus Peribacteria bacterium | reverse complement strand
ATTACTGTCCCCTGAGAATTCATCTGATTTGATGAACATTTCTCATTAACCGTAATCATCATCATTTTGAACGATTCTTCAAAAAACTGTTTAAGTTCAGAGATATCTTCTCTAATTCCAGAAATATTTAACTGATCGCTAGATTGCAAAGCCATTTCATCTGAAGAGACAACGGTATTCTCTCCTGTAACAAGTGTTATTGATTCTAAAAGATTCCCAGTATCACAAGTAGCTATACCAGCATCTCTCCCTTCCGAAAAACCTTGTTCACGAAAGTAATTTTTAACCTGAGCAGGAACCCGACGAACAAGATATTGCTGAGAAAAAACCGGATGCATAAATTCTCCAAAACCAGAAACAAAGAGAAAAGCAAGCACTACAAGTATCCAGAAAAGCGACGTTCCAAAAAAAGTTTTCATTATTTTGTTATAAAAAGATAAAAAAATCAAAAACAAGATAACTAAAACAGCCTTTTTTGCAAGAAGAAACATATTGACTTTTAGGGTTTTATCATTTTACTTCTTCTCTCCACGAGAAAAAAGATGATAAACAATAAGCAACGGAAAAATAAAAATTTTTTTAAAAGTAGGTTTCGTCCAAAATAAAGCGGGAAAATCTTTAAAAAGAGAAAGAAAAAGTTGATCAAGTTTTTTCATTATTGTCAATAATTTTCTAAAATTCTACAACAGGTGCCTGACTTGCTCCTTCATTTGCCTCAAACAAATTAGCTCTTTTAAAGCCAAAAAGGTTAGCAATAATATTATCAGGGAACTTTCTAATCAAAGTATTATATTCTTGAGCAGCTTGATTATAATTCATTCTTTCTGTGGCAATACGATTTTCAGTTCATTCTAACACTACCCTAAGATCAGTAAATGATTTATTTGCCTGTAAATCAGGATAATTCTCACTAGCTACCAACAATTTTCAAAGTGCTTGAGAAATTCCATTTTGTTGAGATTGAAATTCTGCCATTGCTTGAGCGTCTTCGACATTCACATTCATTTTAGTCGCAGAAGCTCTCGCTTCTGTCACTTGCACCAATGTTTGCTGTTCAAAATCTACCTCTCCTTTTACACTCGCTACAATGTTTGGGATAAGATCCATCCTTCTTTGATATACATTTTCCACTTGTGACCAAGCTGTTTGTACATTTTCATCCTGAGTTACCAGAGAGTTATATCCACCAGACAAAGTAAGGACTCCAAGTAAAATAACGACTACAAGAATAATCCATCAGGTTTTTTTCATAGATAGGGTGAGTTAAAGAAGATAAAAACAATTCATTTTAAATAAAATCTATTTCAAATGCAATACCTTTTCAAGTAAGATATCATACCATTGATACATTTTTTGCACACTATTTTCTAGGAGATAATAATGCACCAAATAAGGAATTAACAAAGAAAGCAATAAAATAAAAAGAAAAAGCAGAGGAAAAATCAGCGTTTTATTTATCATAAGAACAATAAATACTCCTACTGTAAGGATAGCCATTGTGATCGTGACAATCAGATGAATCAACCTTTCATGCTGAAAAAAATGAATATGATATAACACATTATCAAGAGCTTTTTGAGTAATTTTTTTTTCTTTCGACAGATTCTCCAAATTCTGGAGATAAGATTTAATCTCTGTGGTCATCAGTAAATTTAAATAATTAAAAAATCTGTAATTTTATCCTCGATTTTATAGTAGGAATCGATTGATACCAGAAAGGTGAAATCTTAATATTTACGCTCCCCACTTCTTCATATGTAGAAGATATCGCCTTTCTGGCTTCATCTACCGGCAACCCAACAATTAAATTTTTAATTGATGCTAAAATATCATTACCATCTTGAACAAAATCATATCATTGTAAAACATCCATTTTTGTAGTAATTGTATAAATATTACCTTGCTGCCTAAAATCACCAGAACCAATAGATGAAGTATCTTTTATAAAAGAAATGCTTCCTGTATCTATAGAAAGAAATTTCTGCTGAGATGAAGAATGCTCCTTGAGATAAGTAGTAAAAGCTTGTAGCACATCTTTCCATAAAGCGTAATGAAAAACATATGTTACATAGGCAGATCCTTTAATTAGTGAAGTATCTGTTCCCTCTTGCCAATCTCCAGTGATTAAATTAAATGTTGTAGAGGTTAAAGCATCAAAAGGCAAAAAAACCGCATCAGTAATTCAGTAATTTTTCCCTACGACATCAATTTTTTGTTGATAAGCCTGTTCTACCAGCTTTCCTGTAAGAATTGCGATATCTTTCTGAGAAATAGAACCTACTGATCTGGTTGAACCTCCACGAAATTCTTGTACACTTTCTCATCGAATATTTTTAAAGGAAGAAGATTCTTCCAGATTTTTTATTCGCATACGGGTTCCTGTGGAAATATTTCCTCTAACTCCAACGACTTGACCATTAATATCCTTGTCCATTGCTTGTACAGAAATCTCTGTTATTGAAGGGGAATCTTCACTTCCCGTCATAACCTCAAACCCATTTAACGCTCTAAAAATAAGCCCATCTTCTGTAATAAATTGAGTATTTCCTATCAAAGAATACGAAAATGGCATCATATTAAATATCTTAATTTTCCCTTTAGCAGGATTAATAAAATATTGTAAATTAGCTACAGAAGTGGTCAAATCATATCTATAATTTAAAGATCCAGTATGATAAGGAATATTTAGAAATCTCGTATCCTGAAGAAATTGTTCATCTCCATCAGGATAATAACGAAAGTTATAGATCACATGTTCCCTTTCTTCTGCGGGATACAATTCTATTACAGCACTTGGAAAAATCAAAGAGATAAATCAGAAAAGAAATACTACACCGACCAAAACTTCTAATCCAATCATCAGTCAAAACAAATATTTTTTCGTTTCATAAGCATGTAAATGAAATTTTTTAATATCAAACAAAAAAAGAGAGACAAAACTGAATAATTTTTCAATATTTCTTTGTTTAATCACTTCTACTCAAAGTCC
>CAZEFV010000005.1:0-2776 GCA_964511595.1 uncultured Candidatus Peribacteria bacterium | reverse complement strand
CGTATAATATTCCTGACTTTGACTATTTTTCGCAGAAAAGACCGCCTGCAACTTACGTTCTTCCACAATTTCTTTCAATTGTTTTCATCGCCAAAGATTATCAAAGAGAGGATGTCCCGGTTCTATAAAAATCTCCACATCTCTTCATCTAGAAACCTTTTCTAGAGTGGTAAAAATTTTATAAATACTATCTGTTTTTGTAAAATAGAGCTTCATAATCCCCCACTATAGGAAAACTCACCAAAAAATCCAGTCCATCTTATTTTTAAAGTAAAGATGTATCAGGTTTTTATTTTTTCTTTATAAAACACACATACCCCCAAACTCCCAATATCACAAAGACCAAAACCAATAAATACTGTTGAATCTGTCACTTAGCAACAAGCGAAATGGACCACATTTCTCAAAACTTTACTAACCCAAAGATCAGTCCCATCAGCAATTTTTCAGGAATCAACCAAATCCCCAGAGGAAAAATCGCATACAACAGCAGAGAAACCATTCCCATCACCGTAATAATAGGAACTAAAGGAACAATCAAAAAATTGAGCAAAATTCCAACTAGATTAACGCCATTCATAAAAAATAGTAATACTGGAGCAGTTCCAAGACTCGCTCCTATAGTTGGAAGCATATAATTTTGCAATGTCGATCTAAATTTTCCACTTTTTCCTAAACTTCATTCCACCAATCTTTGGAATAAAACAATTCAAATAATTGCAGAAAAACTTAGCAACAACCCAACATCATAAATTAAGGCAAAAGGATTAAAAATCAGAATTCCTACCAGCGCATATTTCATCAAACGTCGAATAGAAATTTCTCTTCATCGGAAAAGTGCAAATAAAGTCAGTCCTCCCATAATTGCAGCTCTCACAACACTAGAATCTCCTCCACAGAGCAAAGCATAGGTCAAAATGATGAAAATGATCAGGCCATTTCTAATCTTCACGGGAATCCAAGCAAATAAAAAATTCAACAAAATAACAACCATTGCAACATTTCCTCCACTCACTGCGATAATATGGACTGTTCCGCTTGTTACAAAAGAATCATATAACTCTGAAGGCAACAACGATTTATCTCCAATCAATAATCACAACAACAATCAAGCATAAGGTGTCATTCCATAGATAGATTCGACAAACTGTTGTAAATTCGCACGCATTTGATCTATCCATCAAAGCTCCATTTTTTTAGGGTGGATTCCCATCATCGTATCTATTTGTGGATTTTCGACTAACAAGCTTTTTTTCTCATAAAGAGAGCCATCAATATCTTTCATAAAAAGCCATTTATCATAGTTGAATTGGTATTGCCAAAACGTTTTTTTTCGCATTTTCATTTCACCCAATCCAAAAACTTTTTCATGATCTCTTTGGAGAGAGGAAGCAGATAAAAAAATTTGATCTCCAAGATGGTATCACTGGATAGAAGACAATCTTCGAGTTTTTCCTTGTTCATCTCTAACCAAATAGGTATGCCATTTTTGTGTGTCTACAACTTGCACAAATCCATTAAAAGGTATCCATTTCGAAGAAAAATCCTCTTCAACGACAGAAGTAGACAACATTTGCTCTGACCAAAAATATTCAAAAGAACCATCAGAACGAACAAAAAGATGAATTTGAACAACACAAAAGCCTAAAAAACATCCAAGTAAAATCTTAAAAAAATCATTTCATTTATACCTTTTACGAAATTTAGGTATTTTTCATCAGAGAAAAAGCGGAGAAATCAGAAACAAAAAAAATGTGATCCCGACAGAAATTAACAAACTTACTTTCCGATGAAGTCGCATCGTATTGACAGCGATAGAAAGGAGAAAAGCAACAAACCGCATAAAAAAAGAAAAAACAAATCAGAACCTTCATAACTATTGACTTGACCTTTTCAAGAGAAAACCTATATTCATCAAATGAAAAAAAGCTTATTACTTTTCCTCTTTTCTTTTCTTTTGAGTGCCTGCTCTGAAGCTCCTCAAAACACCTGAATTATAGAAGAAAATCAGCATTTCCTTCCTCGTTTTGCAGTCGTCCCTCATTTTATGTTGGATAGTGCAAAAATTGATGAATTTTATCAACGTATAAAATCAATTTTTTATCCAGTTTATCCAATAAGCGGACCAACCAATATTATTATTATCTCCCCTAATCATTTTAATCGCAAGTCAACAATACCACAAACTATTTGCGAAACAGGAACAATGCTTTTTCACGATAAACCGTATATCCTGAGCCCTTTCCCAAATACAAGTTGTGAAGAAAAAATATTTTATTCCCATGGAAACATCATTACCACTCAGGAACACGGAATTGGTGAACAATTACAACGAATACAAAAATATTTTCCAAACACAAAAAACATTTTTCCCATCATTCTCCCAACCCATTATAGACCAGATATTTCTCTATGAGAGAGTGTCAGGACCTGATCTACGTTAGTGATCGCCTCAGTAGACTTTTCACATTATCAGCCAGAAGAAACTGCACTCACCAACGACAAACTATCTATTCAGATTCTTGAATCATCAGCTTCTCTACGATCAGATTTTCAGGAGTTAGATGTCGACTGTCCTGCTTGCCTTTTTTTACTAGACCATCAGGCAAGGAAAACTGATCAATTTCCAAGAGTACGACGGAGAGATAGCTCTTCTACGATTCTTTGACAGGATATGAAAACAGAAAATACTTCAAGAATGTTTATAATATACCAATAAATAAAGCATTTTTTACGATAAAAAATACAATCACTTGACAATCCAGCACAAAAAATT
>CAZEFV010000004.1:15080-18599 GCA_964511595.1 uncultured Candidatus Peribacteria bacterium | reverse complement strand
TGCTGGTCTGAGTTTTATTACCTTTTCCATATATTGAATTGCTTCTCCTGTTTTGTAATTATGATAGAGAATTTCTACCATACTTAGCAGATATTTGGGATTGTCAGGTCTTAGTTTGATAGCTTTTGTTATGAGTAATTCGGCTGTTGGGATATCTCCATTGACGAAATAAATCTCTCCGATCTGCCAAAAGGACTTATGATCTGCTGGATCTCGTTCAATGATTTTTTTGAGTAGAGAAAATGATTTCTTGTAACTTCCTGTCATAAAATAATATTCTGCGAGCATTCTTGTGAGTTCTAGATGCGTAGAACATAGTGCTAATCCTTCAATAATTTTCTTTTCATATTCTTCAAATTTACCTGCTTGTTTTAGATCTTTTGCATCTAATTGGATACGTTCCAACTGGCTTCTTGTCTTTTCTGAAAGTATGTTGGATTGCGTGGGCTCATTTGATGTGTTTTCTATTTCTTCTTTTTCTATTCCTTCTTGATTTTCGTCATTTTCTTGTTTTTCATCTTGTCATTCAAATTCTTGAATTACTTCTTGGATGAGAGATTGAAATTCTTCGTCACTTTCTTCGTTGGTTGTGGATTCGGGGCTTAAAATGCTGTCTTTTTTTTCTTCTAATACTTTTTTTACTTGATGTGAGTCTACTTTTTCTTTTACTGATGAAACAGCTTTTCCTCCTAAATTTTCTACGTGCTTGGAAATTCGTAGTGCAAAAGAAATGATACAAAGTATCACTAAAATTATTGTTAAAATTAACCGTAGAAATGTTCCATATTGTTCCATATTTTTTTGTAAACAAAACAAAATAAATTTGATCTCTTATTTTTTAGACCCTTTCCATATTGTGTTCAATTCTGTAATTGGTATTCTAAAGTAGGAATCTTTAGTTTTTATTTGAACTTCCTGTGTGACTATATTGTAGGAAGTTACAAATCCTTGGCACTCTTCTTCTTGGCAATTAGATTCTTTGCAATGATTAGTTACTTTGCACATATTTATTCTTGTCCCTTTGTGAGGATAGTTTTTACTCTCTTGTTGATAAAGATCTAACTCATACAGTAGGCAACATTTTAATTTTCAACATTTACCTTTTAGTCTTTCAATATCTCTTCCTTCTAAATGTTGCTGTAAAACAGCGTCAACATCTGCATTTCCTAGCATTCTATGCGATTTGCAACAAAGTGTATTTCCACAGCTTCCAAACATTCCTTCCATTGCTGGGGACATTCTTACGATTTCTCTAGCTCATACTTGGAATAAAAATATATTCATTCCTAATTTTTCTCTAAATTTTTTTACAAATTCAGTGAATACATATCTTTCTTCAGAAAAAAAGAAGAAAAAAAGCTGATCAGAAAAAATTTGAAATCTTACGGTGATAGGTACAGAATTGGGAAATTCTGTTTTAAACTCTTTTTTAAATGTTGGGAAAATCTTAAGTGCTAATTGTTGTTGTTGGTCAAATTCAGCTTTCTCTTCTCCCTCTAATAAACGTATAAAATTCCCTTTTTGATGTCAGTTATCTTCTAATGGTTTTAATTGAATGATAGTTCAAATAGTGTTTTTTAAAGCTCCAGACTTCATATCTGGTGCCGCATATACTATTTTATCTCCTAATTTGAGTCATGTGAAAAAATCTTCTGGAGTATTAGCTACCGTTATATATTTGTTCGTGTACCAGTCAAGAACCGTAATTTCTACCATAAATCTTGGAAAGAAAGATAAATACATTAAAGTATATGAAAATTCTCCGTATTTTCAACTTGAAATACTTAGACAGTTTTGTATAATCCTTCTTGTAAAAGGAAATTAATTTATCCTAGAAAATAAAAACATGAAGCTTTTAAAAAACCTTCTTCTCAATATTGTTATTTATAGCTGATTATTGTGAGTATTTGCTTATTTTGAATTGGGGATGCGTATTTTTGTTAGTAAAATCCCTCTTCAAAAGTTGCCTTTAGACGATTTTTCATCATTGATGAATTTGTGACTAACGTTTCTCTGTCTTTGAATCGTTTTTTGGTTGCTTAATTCTCCTGTGAAAAAGATTCTTACTTTGGTGTCTATTCCTGTCAATGTTTTTACATTGGGGTTGTTTTCGTTGGTTATAAATATTCTGATTTTTTTCCTTTTTGAGTGAGTTGTAAATGATTTTTTTGCACCAGAAATTCGTATTCAATTGGGGACTTTGCTTCAGGTATTTATCCTGTCTATTATTATGTCAGTTAGTAGTTCCTTTTTAAGAAAAATTACCTAAAACATTTATATAAAAAAATAAAAACCTGATTTTTACCTGTTTATTTGTATCGCTTTTATGAAACAATATGGAATTACGAGGGATGACGCTGCTGCTTTGCTAAATATCTCTACAAGGACGATTGATAGATATATCAAATCTGGAAAACTTTCTTATAAAAAAGTTGCTAATAAAGTTCTTCTGGCTAAAGATGAGCTTAAACAGTTAGAAAATGAATTTAATATGCTTCGCCAAGGCATTTCAAGTGAGCTTGTAAATGAAGCTGTAGCTCCATCTCCTGTTGTTGTACGCTCTTCTACTGATTTATCTCAAATTGAAGATAAAATAGATAAATTTATGCTTATTTTCAATGAAAAAGATAAAATGATCGAAGAGAAAAATAAAGTTATTTTTTTGTTGCAACAGAGAATTGGCGAACTGGAATCTAAGATCCAAAATATGATTGCTTTGCCTGATTATACGAAAGAAAAACAAGAAGCTATCGAAGAAAAAAAGAGATTAGAAGCAAAATTACAAACCTTAACTACTCAACTTAAAGAACAAGAAATGAAAACGTTTGTGGTGATCGGTTTTGCGGTGATTCTGATTATTATAGCTGGTTTTTTATATTGGAAAATGTCTTAATTTTTTTCAAAAATGTGTTTGAAAATTTCTTCTAATTCCTGTCTCTGTGATAGGAATTTTGGGTTTTCTAATCGTTTATTGAAATCATTATTTGCAAAATTTACCATGTATTGTAATCATTTTGTTTCTAATCCTGGATAACTTTCAATTGCTCCTAACTTTAGGATGAAAACGTTTTGATTGTAGAGCTTCTCTATTGAATTTAATATCTGATGATACTTTTTAGGATTATATTTTTTTATAGCAAACACTAATTTATTATAGACATCACCTCCTTCTCATTTTCCTTGATAACTTCTTAAAAGTTTGTTTGCAAGTTGATAGTATTTATTTATTTCTCTGGAGGTAAAGAATCCATAATCTAATGTATTATCTCGATCTCCAATAAAATAGTTGTCAATTCAGAATTTTGATAAAAATTTGTTTCGTACTTTATATGATCCTTTTCCATTGATATTGATGAATTCATAGGTTCCGATGATATCTTTCCGTCCTTCTTGCTCTTGAAGTCGTTGGAGGTAATGAGAAAAGAAATATAAATCAGAATCTCCTTCTACTAAAATGATCTTGTTTACAAAGAAAATTTTAGAAACATTTTCATATCTCAGTAGATGTACTAATTTTGC
>CAZEFV010000004.1:5022-15070 GCA_964511595.1 uncultured Candidatus Peribacteria bacterium | reverse complement strand
AGTTCCGTTGAAATCCTCTCTGTTCCTTTTATGAAACCTATATACATTCCCTATATTCTCATCATTGATAAATAGTGCAGAATAGGTAGATAAAATACATTGTAAATTTTTTTCTTTACTTAGACTGTTTAATAAAATAGTAAGCTCTTTTTGTAATTGAGGATGTAAATGTAATTCTGGCTCATCTATGATAAGGAAACCGTTTTTTAGATCACTTCCGTAAATAGAAAAAATAATAATTAGTAAGGACTGCTGTCCAGTACTTAACTCTGAAAAAAACATATCATTCCCATGTTGAGTTTTTAATCTCATAAATAACTCTCCTTGGATAAATTCTACTACGAGTTCTTTTCCAATAAATCTTTTTATAATATTGGTTAATTCTTGTCGATAAGATGAAGTATGTAGTCTCGTTTTGATAAAATTATTAATTTTGTCTAGCTGAGGATGCAACAATTCTTGTGGGTCCATACCATTGACGATCATTCGAACTTTGTATAGTACTTTGTAAAATCCCTCAAGGATCTGATTTTTTGTCTCTTTGTTCTGAAAAATATACGTGTCAAATGCACGTCAAGAATTGAGATATTGTCGATCAATAATGTCTCTGTGGCTCGAAAGAATACTAAACATATGACGGTATGGATATCATATAATTTCTCCATTTTTACTTTCAAATTCATTAAAAATTCTTGTACAAATATAGAGTAATTCTTGTTCTTGTAGGCATACAAGCACAAAGAACTCTTCGTCAGTCAGTTTCTCTCTATTTACAATAAAATTCTGATCTTTCTCTGAAAATTCTGCACATACAGTGATGGTTTTCATTTGATTGCGAAGTTCCTCTCAGTGATGACATTGAGGAAATCTATATGATAATGTACTATACTTTTCTATGAGTTGATTAATCCTTTTAGCGTGTTTACAAACAAAATCAACTGTTTCGAAATCAGAATCAAAAAGTTCCATTGTAATTTCTAAATAAGCTGGATAATTCGCACTTGTAGCATATTTAGATAATTTAGATACTTTTTTTGGTAATAATTTAATGGCTTCTTGATAATTTTTTTCATCTTTCTCTATTAGAGGAGAAGAATTAAAAGAATAATCTAGTATCAAATTTTGTACAAATTGCATTAAAATTTCAATAAAATTACTTTTCCCAGATCCATTTGCTCCAATAAGGATATTTAAGTCACTTATTTCATCTTCATGAGATGGAAAAATAATCCCAGGAAATGTCTCTAGGTTTTTTATGTATGGAAAACTGGTGAGATTGGAGATTTTTACTTGCCTTAGTTTCATACTGCAAGTATAAGGATTTTTTTCGAAAAAAGCAAAAAAAATCTCTAAAAAACTATATTTTTAATTTATTTATTTGCTCTTTGGCTTCGTCTGCTTGCCCTTGGATATTTTGATTGATGGTTTCTACACCCGAATTATATTGATTTTTTGCCTCTTGAACAGCTTTTTTTGCCTCTTCTTTGACGGTTTCTGCTTGTTCCTTTACTGCAGTTACGGCGATGTCTACACTATCTTTTATAGTGTCCTCATAATAAGCTTTTCAGCTTTCTTTTGCTGTTGTTCGCATTTCGCTTACTTTTTCTCCTCCTGATCACAAAATCTCTGGGTTTAAAGCGGGTGTAGTTTTGAAATCTATAACATTACATCCGCTAAGAAGAAATATAACTGGTAGAAAAACTAGTGTTTTTTTCATGATTTTTTACTAAAAAATAAATTTTTACCTATTTTAATGTCAAAACAGAAGGATCTCTTCCCTGAAACATACTTTCAGAGCCTCCTCATTTGAGTTGATATTTTTGAGCTAAAGTTTTTGCTGATAGGGTATTATCTGTCAAAATGAGATAACTCCCTTCATCTGTAAATGCAAGGAGCGATGGTGTTGCTGGAAACTTGTGCTTTAGGAGGTTTGGAAGAGATTTTATGTTGATATTTGATGGTAGAGGGAGAATTATCTCAAAATCTGCATTTTTTTTGTGTGGAATTGTAGTTAAAAGGTCAGTCAGCATTTGAATTTCTAGACTTTCTAATTTGGATTTCATCTCGTGATATTCTTTGAGAAATTTGGTAGTTTTTTCGTTTATTTGTGTGTAAGATTTTACATCAAGAGATTGGAGTAATTCATCTAAAATATGCTCTTCGTTTTGAATTTTTTCGATGATTTTTGGCCCTGTTAGAGCGGTAATTCTTTTTATCCCTGAGGCAACGGCTTCTTGTGATAAGATACTAAAAGCTCCGATCTCACGAGTATTCTGGACGTGAGTACCTCCGCAAAGTTCTGCAGAAATGCAACTTTTACCATCTTGAATGCGAATAAGTCTTACTTCATTTTCGTATTTTTCTTCAAAGAACGCTTTTGCTCAGAGTTTTAATGCTTCTTCAAAGCTTGTTTCTAGTAAAGAAACAGGGAGTGCGCCATAAATTCGTTGATTTATGGAGTTTTCTAACTCTTTTAATTGTTTGCTAGATAACAGTGTATCTGCATAAAAATCAAAACGTAACAGATCGTTATCTACAAGAGAACCTGCTTGTTTAGTGTTTGGGAAAAAATCTATTAGTTTTGCATGTAAAAGGTGAGTTGCTGTATGAGCTCTCATTTTTGCATATCTTTGTGCTGGGTTTACAGAAAGTTCCATATTTATTGTGCAGCAGAAGGAGCTAAAGAAGCGATGAACCCGATAGCAGTTGTTAAAAGAAAGAAAATTACAATAATCCAAATTAAAATTTTTTTACTTTTTTTAGACATCATGTGGGACTTTTTTAAAAGGAATAAAACGTTGAATTTTTACAGTTTTTTTTTGCTTTTTCAAGGGGTTTTATGTAAAATGAGGTGTTTACTTGAAATTTTTATGTATGTCAGATTTTTCTAATTCTTATGAAAAAAATAATGTAGAAAGGAAAACTTTCTCTGAGCAAGAATATTTTTTTGCTAAATTGTCAGATCTTTACGCTTTTTCTCAAAACAGTGCCTCTAAATATCCTGATGCTTGAATTAAACATTTGGATGAAGGAGTTTTTTCTTTCCCTTTAAAAAATTTTCAGATGATTGTGTCTCCTAACTCTCTTTCTATTATAGATGGTACGCGTAGTAGAAAAATATTATTGGATACACAATGAATACCTCGATATCAGAAATGATCTCGTAAAATCCAATGTGATAAAGTAAACTTTGATCAGTTTTATGAAGAATATACACTCATGTTATATAACTTTATTCTTCCTTTTCAAGAACAGGAAGAAATCAATAGATTAAATACCTCTCAAATGACTGAAATGACGAAAGATATTACTTTACCTGAAATTATGAATAAAAAAACAAAAAAGGTTACCAAAGAATTAGTGACAGCTGATCGTGAGCGACAAGAAACTCAAGAAGCACATGTTTTGACAAATATTTTAGTCAATAAATGGAAGCACTCTTATGATGAGTTATTGGGGTATCGAGAAGGAGAGAATTCACCTAAACCTACAAGAGAATCTTATGCATTTGCAATGGAAGGATACGAACATTTTGCAGGTAAAATTGTTGAATATAAAATGCATAAATGAAAATGAAGTAATAAATTTTTGGATGCTTCTTTTTATAAAAAAAAAGGTTCTTTATGAGTTGAATTATTTGTTAAATCTTGATATTTGACTATTGCTGATTATGATAAATGAGTGCTTTATATTATAGATATGACACAAAATCCTCATAAAGTTGTTGATTTTCATGCATTTTATTATGCTGGTAGAAGTCAACAATTAGTTAAAAATTCTCAAACTCACCTTTCACAACCTCGTATAGATCAGATAAATAACAATATTATGGTTTCTAAATTTGAACATGATTTTGCAAGGCCAGTTGGCACTGCTGTTTCTAATCTGTGATTTATGTTGACAGGTGATAAATCACGTGATAAAAGTACAAAAGCATGGAATTGAATTTTTTTGGGAGGTTTGGAAAAATGAATTAATGACTTTGCTGATAAAAGAGGAATAGCTATTCATCCTGCTTCACGCAATACTGAGTGATGTATTTGATACTCTGCTTCGACGTCCTCTGGAGAAAAGGCTTATCTTCCTTTTGAAATTGAAACAATGTTAGTAGAACATTCGTTGGTATTTGGTTATACTACTCAGCGTAAAGTAGAATATGTCGCTAAATCTCAATTTTGTCAGGAATTACTAGAAAAATATGAAATAAAAAATAAGTCTAATTAATTAGACTTATGTTGAAAATTTGTGGCATATTATGGTGTAATGCATATATTCCAAAGATGAATATGCATATCGCAATCAATGTTAATATAACTATTGCTATAATTCCTATGATTACTCTATAGATACTTGGCTTTTCTCTTTTAAACACTTTTTTTCCTTTGTCTTTTTAGCGAAATGATGTAAAATATTTTTCCATTTCACTCATTTTTTCACCTATTTTTTCATAAATTATAGGTGCAGTGCAATATATAACTATTACTATTGCTATAGTGATTATTATAAAGATGGCTCCTTCTAAGAAGTCGTTCTTATCTTTATTCTTATCTTCCATTATTTTCCTCCTTTTTTTTAATTGCAGGATAAGTTTCCGAAGATCCGTTTCCGATTGTTAAAGTTCCAATCATTTTTTTAAATTCTTTTATATTCTCTTCGTAAACAAAACAAGAATCGTACCAATATGGGTTGGAGATATCTTCACTTCTAAAGTATACAACCCATTTCTCGTGAATTTCTATAATCGAATCAGGTTTTAAATTTGCATTAATGGAGATTCCTTCCCTCGTTTCTAATTTGTTTATTAAACTATATTTTAATTTTTGAAGAAAGATTAAATGTTCTTTCTGTCTAGCTTCTGGAAAGGACTTTTGAACTATTTTTATCATGTTAGTCAGCTCCTTAGCATAGGGATTATTGTCATCTTCTGCATTACTTTTTGCACATAATAATAGTAATATTACTACTATTAAGCTCAAGCTCATAATAATTGTTTTTTTGTTCATTATGTTTTTCTCCTTTTTTTTATTAATTTAATATTTTCTCTTTTATTGTAATCATTTTTTCATAAAAGTCAATAGCAAGTTTCCTCTGAAATAAGCGTATATTTCTAACGACATAAAATAATGCTTCTCTATCATTTTTGCTTGAAAAAAGGAGTTGCTTTACTATGTTAGAGAGGAATTAGCTTTTTTTAATCAGATTTTTTTCTTTTTTTATGCAGAATCTCTATCTTTTCACGTGAGAAAATCGTTATGAACTTTGGCAAGAATTGCAGAGGCGAAAGAAGGCTTTTGCTGAAAAAAATGGTGAAGAATCTGTGCTAACTTATCATAATGAGAACCGGAATCTTTGAGAGATTAAACAAACCTTATCTGGAGGCTGACTTTTTGTTAGTAAAAAGATGCTGATTTTAGAGTGACTTCCTGTCGAGACTGATACAGTTGGGAAATTGAAGGCTGATCAATATGAGAAGCTTGTAGATGAATTGATGGAGAGAAAAAATGATCTTCCTGAAGAGGTTTTTCTCGTCTGTATTTCGTATAAACCTGATAAAAGGGGACGCTTTTATAAATGGTTAGTAAAAGAAGGACAAGTAAAAGAATTCTGATTATATGATAAGCGTGGGCTTGTTAACTTTGTTAAACAAATAGCTAGTGACTTAGCGATTCATGATCCAGAAATAACTTATTTGGTAGAAAAGGTAGGAAACAACCAATTTCGTTTGGTGAGTGAAATTGAAAAATTGCGTTATTTTAGACAAAGTCATCCTGAAATTCCGTTTTCTTTTTCTGTTTTGGATGACGTAGTTTTTTGACAAACAGAAGCTAATGGATTTGCGTTTTTTGATTTTGTGTTGGATGAACCACTCAAAGCGGTGCAGGTATTAGAAAAACTTCAAGATGAAGGTAACGATTGGAATCAGGTTAGTTGAATGCTTTTTTGGGGATTAAGAAATTATTTAGTTGCATTGGATTTACAACGTCAGGGGATTAGAGATTCAAAGATTCTGGCAAGCGAAGGAAAGATCGCTCCTTTTGTGGCAAGTAAATTGATGGGACAAATTGGAAAAATTGTTTCTCGTGAGGTGTATATCAAAAATTTTTTTGTAAAAATGGTAGAAATGGATCATGATCTGAAGCAAGGAATTTTGCCTGTTGAATCCTTTTGGTTAGAGGTGAAAATGCTCGTTTTGAAGTCGTAAATTCTATTTATTTATGGCTCTGATCTCCTAAGGTATTGCTAGCCAATCCTATGCATATTCCATAGAGTAAAAAGAAAGGATATACTACCATTCTGTCTGAAAAACTATGTAAAAGTAGTCCTTCTCAGCAGAGTCCAATAAGTCCAATTAAACAACCGAAAATGCTAAAATATATCAGCCTTTGTGGCTCATTTTTTAGGTTGTTACGATGAGAATATAATAACTTGCAACTGTACCAGACCATTCGGATTAACATTGCTCCTCGAGCAATAAATCCGATTATTCCGTATTCTATGAGGATTTGTAGGAACTGATTCTCAGGATTAAATCCATAGGTTGATATTTCATAGGTACTATTTATGGAATTTATCTGTTCACAACGTGGATTTTTTAGCTGTTTTTCTAGTGCGTTATAACAGATTTGATGAGATGCAGGTCATGCGTATCCAGCTCATCGTCCTGTAATAAGGTGTTGTTTTGCTAGTCCTCGTCCTTCCTTAAGAAGTGCTAAATGTCCTGTTGTTGAATGTTCTCTAGTTAGGATTTTCTGTCCAAAAATTCCTGTACATCCTATTCAAATCAGTAAAAAAAACAAAAAAAGTCGGAGATGTTTTTTGATGCTTTTTCGGTGGAGGATTAGAAGTATGGCTAATGTTTCTATACCAAACATTACTATTGCAGCTCTTGATCGCGTAGAGAGTACAAGCAATGCGAACAGTATCGTGTAAATAATCTGTTTTTTTATTGTTTTTTTCCTAAGAAATCAAAGTGCAAAAACTGGAAAAAATGCAACTAATCGAAATCAAAAACTAATAGGTCTTTCGAAAAGAAACTGGTTCCTTACCATACTTCCTTCTAAAAAGGGTTTGATGAGTGTATAATATGCAGCCGGAGGTCTGGAATTTATTGTTCATTCTCGTGTATAGGGATCGTATCATACGAATTTAAGAGTGTTGGGTATGAGGTAGATAATCCCTCGCCAAATAAATCCTCCCAATATGCAAAATTTAATAATTTTATGATAGAGATGAATTAAGCTTCTGTCTTTTTCAGTGAAAAAGAGGAGTGCAAGAAATACCCCGAGTCAAAAGATAAAAAATGGTAAGAGATCGTATTTTACTGTCAGAATAAAGTTGGGAATTCCGACTTTTTGGCTCATTATGGATAATAAGAAAAAAAGTATTCAGCAGATAATAAAAAGAATTACAAAATATTTGATTGGATGATGTAATAGATTCTTTTTTGTGGTTTTGGGTTGACTATATATAGACCCTCAGACTACTCAACAAAATAGAAGTAGTATTACTTCCTTTCGCATCCAAATTGCATTCCAAAATGTTCCAGCTCGTCCTAATTGAAAGGTGATAAATGTTTGGATAAAAAATTGTATCAATAATCCGATAAAGAATATTTTGCATCATAAAACTAATCGAGATTTAAGTTTATCGTGTTGCATGAGTAGTCAAATAAAAAAACTAAAAGTGTGCTTCTTTTTTTGTGAAATAAAGACTTGATTTTTTTGCATGAATAACTATATTTCATTTCGCCGATATGGTGAAATAGGGGAGTGTAGCTTAGTTGGTAGAGCAGATCCCTCTTAAGGATAAGGTCCCGGGTTCGAATCCCGGCTCTCCCAGTTTCACCTTTTTTTTATTTTTTTGAATTTTATCCAGCGATATTAAATTTTTTTGGATTTTTTGTTTTATGCTCGTCTGGACTATCAATACGATCGATAATAGCATCTAATACTTTATCTACATTTTCTCATGTTTTACCTGAGACACAGATAATATCTTCACGAGGGAGACCGATAACGTTTTCGATTTCTATTGCCACTCTATCAGGATTCGCCGCAGGGAGGTCGATTTTATTTAATACGGGAATAATTTCTAGTCCTTGATCAATAGCCTGATATAAAGTTGATAACGTTTGTGCCTGAATTCCTTGGGAGGCATCAATCAATAGCACTGCTCCTTCAACGGCGGCTAAAGAACGTGATACTTCATATTGGAAATCTACATGTCAGGGAGTATCTATAAGATTTAATTCATATCCTTTTCGTTGCATTCTTGCTGGCGTGAGTTTGATTGTGATTCAACGTTCCTGTTCTATGTCCATACGGTCGAGTAGTTGGGTGTGTTCAAGTTTACGTATTGCTCCCGTTATCTCAAGCATTCTGTCTGCAAGGGTTGATTTACCATGATCAATATGAGCGATAATACAAAAGTTACGAATTTGCATTTGAAAATAAATTATTAACTATTAGATAAAAATCTATTGAATTTTGAAAAGATAATAATAAAGCTGAAAAGAAAAACAAGGCGAAAGTTTTAGAATCTTGTTTTAAATTATATACTCTTTTTTATTTCATATTAAACAAATTTTATGAAATTCATTAAAACGTTTCTTTATTGTTTGTCTGCGTCGTTAGTTTTGAATCTGACTTCTTTTTCTCTTTTTGCTCAAAATTTATTCTTAGAACAGGAATCTGTTGACGTCAACATTGAAGAATCGGTATTGATATTTCACCTGCGTGAAGTTTGATCGTTTCAAGTTGTGAATTTTCTGGAACAACCTGATGAAAAATTGGAAAACTCTGAGATAGTTGAAAGCTTTGATCTTTGAAATCAAGAAATTCAGGTGGTTCAATCTACGATTGGAGAAACACAGGAAGAACTTCTCGCTAGACTACAATCTGAATATCCAGAGGCTCAAATTCAACCGAATTACCGTTATGAAGTATTTTCTTATATACCGAATGATTCTTATTTTTCACAACTTCGAGGGTTGTCTAAAATCCAATGGTCACAAGCTATCCCTGCAATTTTGAAAAAAAATATTCTTTCTCCAATATTAGTTGCGGTTATTGATTTGGGGGTACATTATACTCATCCTGACTTAATCAATCAGATGCGAGATGGCTCCAATTGTCTTACTACTACTGGAATGACTCGAAATAATTGTATTCATGGAGCGAGTTTTTTTTATTCGTGAGTCTATAGTTCTGGTAGTGCTTTTAGAGGAATTGCTACAGTCAATAAAGACCCTTTTCCTGTTACGGTTGCTAGAAATCCCTATAATTCAGGACAATATCTAGATTATAGTGCAAATAATAATCATGGAAGTCATGTGGGAGGCATTATAGCTGCTCAAATGGATAATGGACAAGGAGTTGTTGGTGTTGATCCTTTTGTAAAAATTATGGCAATTAAGGCAGGGTATCAGGTTGGTTCTGAGTCGTTTATGTTTACTACAAATTTAGTGAAATCAATTGATTTTGCACTTCAAAATGGAGCAAAAATTATTAATGCTTCTTGGTGATTTAAGGGGATAGATTCAGCTTTATCTACTGCTATTGAGAATTTTACTAATAATGGTGGAATTTTTGTGACGGCTGCAGGGAATACTGCAGAAGATGCAAATCTGTTTTTTCCATGCAATCTTTCTTTGACAAACCCTCGTGTGGTTTGTGTTAGTGCTACTACATCTACTGATGCTTTTGCAACTTCTTTTGCTAATCGTAATCCAAATGTTGTTAATATTTCAGCTCCTGGTACACAGATATATTCTACAGTAGGTAACAGTAACTACCAAAATATGGATGGTACTTCTATGGCTACTCCGATGGTTGCAGGCGCTCTTAGTTTGATAAAAATGTATCGTAATGATTTGGATGTAAATCAGTCTTTACAGGCTTTATATGATGGAGCAGATGTGCTTACAGCTTTAGAACCTTATGTTCAAAGTGGAAAAAGACTGAATATCTATGAAAGTTTAAAACTTATTGATAATGTTTGACCTTTTATCACTGGGATAGTAGAAGCGGTAAACAAATTAACAAACCGT
>CAZEFV010000004.1:0-5012 GCA_964511595.1 uncultured Candidatus Peribacteria bacterium | reverse complement strand
GATGTTTTAACTTACCACTTTTCTGGTTTTGATGATCTTTTAGATACAGGAAATGCTTTTAGTTTTGATGGAGGTATAACACGAATTTCTACTTGAAATTATGTTACTTGAATGACTCAACTTACGGTTATGATGAGAGATTGGACAGGGAATGTCTCTCAGCTTTCTTTATCTCCTTCACTACCTTTATGTTTGAGTGGGGGATGGTCTGCAATTAAAACTTATACAAATACATGATTTGTTGATTTGTCTTTAATTACTAATATGCCTGTTTATTATGAAATTTTTGGTGATATCCCGCAAATCATTACCGGATTTTCCTCTTTAGATGAACAAATCACTCTTCAACTTTCTGGATGAACATGACAAAAACAGTTTAATTGGAGTTTATTTGCAACAGGAAATAAATTATTGATTGGATCTGGAGTTGTTGTTTTGGACACATTCTCTCCTGAATTACATATTACTTCTCATACTTCTGGGTATGAAACAACGAATTCTAGTGTTATGTTACAGGGTTTGATTAAAGATGATTTTCCTTTGAATTTTCTAAAAATAAATGGAATCATACTGATTCCACAAGGGACAGGTTGGAGTAAAAATATTGTTCTCAATCTTGGTCGTAATACTATTTTGGTAGAAGCGATGGATTTAGCAGGGAATCTAGTCGATACTGGAATAACTATTGTAAGAAATGTTATTCAACAGGGAGGAGGTTGAGGAGGAGGAGGTTGAGGTGGTTGAGAAAATAAAGTGAATACTGATTTCTCTACAGGATATTATGTTCCTTATCAATCATGAGAATCTGCATTAACTAGTGATAAAAATTTGGCCATTTCTATCCAATATCATGCACAAAAAGGGAACCTTTCGGTTAAAGTTCTTGAACAGAAAGTTTTGCATTTACAACCTATTGTTCATCTTATTTTTTCATTACCAAAATACTCTAATATGATGGCAAAAACTTTAGTAAAAAATATATTTACTGAAGCTCAAAGTTCTAGTAAAAATCCTCTCATTAGAGCTGCTTCTACAGTTTTGTTGGAAAATTGGTCGTGGTAAATAGTCTGAATATCTTGCATTTTATACATAAAATCATATCTTTGAGGACGATATATTCGTCCTTTTATTTTTTTAAAATATAATGCAAGTACTTCATCTTACTTCTTACCTTACATCTGAACTTTTTGCTCAAGATATTCAGGAGAGAAATATCCCTTTTGAAAAAATTATTATTCTCGATAAAATGCCTCTTTCTACTATTGTTTCGCAAATGCTGCAGCCATGATTTGATAAAATGGTTATTAACCTCTATGCTGGTATGTGAAGTATAGGAAGAAAAATATCTTCGGAATGGGAAGATTTAGCCCTTGTTCCTAGTCATATTATGCAGTATGAACCCCTAGACTTAAAGAATTTATTAGATATATTACAGGAATGATGACCCGCATATATCAGAATTCCTCATCAATATTTTTCTGAAAATATTTTTAGTTTAACAGATGAAATTGGTTTTGTTGATTCTCAAATGTTGGGGAAAATTGATTTTCTCTCTTTGAAAGGATATTGATATACAGGAGATGAAGGAACCGTTTTGGCTTCATGAGCTAATTTTTCGACGCTGTTACAGTTAGGAGATATTCTTAATCAGGCAGGAGGTTGAAGAGATTTGTTTGTGATGAGTAGGCTAAATGGAGAACGACATTCTGATTTTTTATCTAGTATTCATAAAACAAAAAAACTCGCTGTGATTATGGATTATCAACCTTCTGATGCACGAAAGACTGCTTTTTATCAAAAAATTTTGCGTGCAGGTGGCTGTGAATTCCAATTAGAACGAATTGCTCCTCAATATAAACTTTTGACTACAATATTTGATGAATTTTATAGGGAACAGACAGAGTTTGATGCACAAGGGATTTTTTCGAGATTGTGAAAATAATTTAGTTATCTATTTTATACCTTTATGAAAATTGGATTGATTATCTTGTCCATATGCATTGTTTTTTGAGGATTGATATTTTATATAATTGGGAGAATTGTCCATCTGTTGTGATATCATTTTACTACTCGACAAGTACAATTGCTGATAAGTTGAGTCTCTTTATTTTTGATTATGTCTCTCCAAATTGCTCATTTTGCGGATATTAAAATATTGTCCATCGTCTGAACAATAGGAAGTTGGTTATTTGTTTTAACTGCTTTGCTCGGTGTATTATTGTGAATAGAACAGCTGATTTCTTGACTATTATCCTATGTTGGTATTTGATTCACAACTCGAAAAATAGGTATTACTTTTTGACTATTTTGTTTGATTTTTTGAGTAGGTATTTTTAATGCATTTTCTACAAAAGTAAATAATGTGAATATCCCTGTTGATTGACTTGAAAATACAATCGACATTATGTATTTAGCAGATTTGCATGTTGATGACATTATCTCTACTCGACATCTAATAACTTTAAAAAAAGAGATAGAAAAATTAGAACCCGATCTTGTTTTGTTTTGAGGTGATTTTTTTAACAGAGCGAATGTGAGACAGGCCAATTATTTTGAAATCTTGTGAAAAATTTCTGACCCAAAACACCCTTGAAATCTTTTACCTATGTTTGCTGTAGGAGGAAATCATGATATGATGTGAGATCTCCAAGCGTTAGATCGTATTGAAGCATTGACTAATATTGTTTTTTTGGATCGTGAAAATGTTCAAGTTGTTGTGTTGCCTTCTCTTAATTTGCAAATTGTGGGATTGCCAGATAAATCTCAATGGAAAGCGAAATCTGTCCAAGAATTACTTTCAGGATACTCTATCATTTCTCGTAAAACATCAGATTTTTTTACTATTTTATTAAATCATCAGCCGATTTCTCTTGAAAAATTAAAGGATTTTCCTATAGATTTGGAGTTGGCTGGTCATACGCATAGAGGACAAATTTATGGAGCTCGTGCGTTGGCAGCGTGAGTTAATGATTATGGATATGGTTATTTTGAAGAGGATTGAAAAAAAGCTATTGTAACTCAAGGGATTGGCACATGGTGACTTCCTTTGAGGCTTGGCTCGAGAAGTGAAATTATGGTGATTCATTTAATTCCTAAAAAATAGATAGTGTATGTGAGGACAATTATTTATTAGAATTGTAGATAGAATCGGGAAAATTCCTGCATTAATTCTATTTTTTGCAGTGTTTTTTTTGATTTTATGGGGGATGTTTTTTTATGTATGATGGAGATTTTCTGTGATTTTTCATATAGACTATACTCATTGGTTTCTCATTTCATTACTTATTGCAGGAGCAGGAGTTATTATGAACTTTTGTAATTTTTCTAAAAAAAAAGCTGTTCATTATCTAGCTCTTTTATTTCTTTGGACTTTTACTATTTTAATTGTAGCAACTGTGATATTGGTCATAGAACATTGACTACATCTTAACTTTTTCACTTCAGGTTTTTCTCTGGGATTTTGATTAATTGGAGTTATCCTTATTGTGTTGTTTTTATGACATCATCAGCATAAAAAATTGATTTCTACTGTTATTACGTTACAAAGTGAAAAGATTAAGGAACATCGTAAGATAGTTTTTGTTACAGACTTACATGCTGATGGATTTCATGGGAAAAGATTTTTGAAAAATTTAGTGTGAAGGATCGCTTTGGAAAATCCTGATTTAGTTCTGCTTTGAGGAGATTCTGTTAATATTCCTCAACCTAATTATGTACATTTTTTTCAAGCTTTTCAAAGATTAAAAATGCCAGTGTATGCGGTAATTTGAAATCATGATATCGATTTTGAAGGTGATACTTTACTTATTGATAGGGTCTTCAAAGTTGGAAAAATTATTCCTCTGAGGAATCAGGCAGTAAAGCTATTTGATGATATTCAGCTGATTGGGATTGATGATAAGGAGTTGCGAGGTAAAAGACATTTGAAGGGTATTTTGTCTGAAACAAAAATGGAAGATAATGGAAGATATACTATTCTACTTTCTCATAGACCTTATCGTCTCTCTAAACTTGTTCATACTCCTGTAGATTTAGAGTTGGCTGGGCATACTCACGCTGGGCAAATTTGGTGATTAATGCATTTTTCTCAATATTTATATGATTATGTTTACGGATTATACTCTCGAAAAAATAAAAAAGTTTTTGTTTCACAGGGGGTTTGATCTATTGCTCCAATTAGGTTAGGTACTCAATGAGAAATTGTAGTCTTGCATTTAGAGCCAAAGTAGACTATAGTTGTTTAACTGTTGATTATTGTTGGAGAATATTTATATATTGTTTATATATTTTTTATGTTTTCTTTTTTCTCAATGTGTAAGTTCTTTTTTTTCAGTTTTTTCTTTCTTTTTTTCTTCTCTTTTTGTAATTTTTCTAGTGCGTATCAGGAAATTATGATTGAGGAAAGAGGGGGGAGACCGATTAGAGTGATTAAGGTTGTTCTGGACTGAGAACATTTTGTAGTCTCGTCAATTGCCAAAGAATGAGGAGAATCTTTGGAAGATTTAACTAAAAATGTTGGAGGTATTTCTTCAGTTAATGGGGCATTTTTTTGTCCTAAAGATTATACTTATTGTAATGGAAAAACTTCTTCTAATTTTGAAAGAATTTTTCAGGGGAATTGAGCAAGTTATAGTAAATTTTGGCCAGATACTAGTGTTCGTGGTATTTTTGGTTTTTTGCAGGATGGGACTCCTATGATGGTGCAGAATAAATTAAGTATTCATGATGTTGGATTGACGAGTAATATAAATTCTGAAAAAATTCATGATCTTTATTTCTGAATTTCGAATTTCCCCGTTTTGTTGATTGAAGGAGATGATGTGACGATTGGTGCTAAAGAATATATTGATAGTAAACTTACGAGGAAAGGTAATAGAAACTTTATCTGTGCAACTGAGGACGGAAAAACGATTTATATGGGATATATTTGATCAGCCAGTATACGAGATATGGCACCTTATCTCAAAGAACACCTTTGATGCTGGAATGCTCTTTCTTTGGATGCTGGCGCG
>CAZEFV010000003.1:17234-18676 GCA_964511595.1 uncultured Candidatus Peribacteria bacterium | reverse complement strand
TGATCATAAGTATCATTCGTACATGTTCCACACTTTGTAGACCAATTAACAGAAAAATCTATCAATACTTGATACGTTTTAATGATATTCATAACTAAAATAATAGTATCAATATAGCTAGCATATCTCGTAGCATTTTTCATTATTCGCATCGCAACATATCCAAACGTATTATTAAGAATTGCTGCAACTTCAGCAGTATATTGGTCAATTGCATGAATCCATTCATAAAGTTGAAAAGGGAACATTCTGTACTCTTGCAAAGTAATAATATTCTGATTTACCTGATCGAGCAACTGTTCATATCTTTGAGTAAATTTTACGATTTCATTGACTTTACGCTGCATATCAGGGCCACATTCCGCCCTATTTATATCCCATTTAGGAGACGAATTATTCCCAACATCTACACGTACAGTACAGACACTGGTTATTGTTTCAGTCAGTGTCAACCATTCATTTAAAATATTTGAATTGACATCTAACCATTGACGCAAATAGAGTTCATATGCATTAATATCTTCTGCATAAATCATCGGCACTTTGACAGTAAGCTTTTGAGTGGTAATATTGATAATATTACTAGAATTAAACATCATTGCGAGTTCTTCAAAAGGGTTAGACAAAATTTGATCATTAACATAATCGGTTGCCTGAGAAAGCCAACTCTGTTGTCTAGTAAAGTTATTAACTGAAGAAATAGTTTTTAGATCATTAAGTATCGTATTTTTACCTTGAGAATTAACTAAATTATCTCCCTGATTAATTCCATCTAAAATGTTCTCAGTATTCAAAGGTTTTATCTTACTTAAATCTGCAGAAATTCAATCAATATCTAAAATCTTATTCATCAACATAGTTCCTATAGACTCATCGTTCGCATCAACCGACCTCATATTTTTAAGATTTTTTGCCATTCAATTAACATCTGGTCGTCTAATTAAGAAATGCATTTTGGTCAAATTATTCGCCAAATATCTAATTTGAGGATCCAAAAATTTATCTATCAAGATTTTTCTAATTCCGTTTGACTCTCCAGATTTAGGTTTATTAGATTGTGTCCTATCCGCTTGAACTCTAATTCCATTGATGGTAATAGAATTATCTGGGGGCAACTCTTGTCAAAATCTATCTGGTACAGGAAAGGCATCAATATCCAAATCTACTCAACCAAATAAAAGAGAAGCATTAGGCGTATATGCACCTCATAAATATTCTCCATTAGGAACCAAATTCATTTGCAATATTGCATCAATATCTAAGTTTAATAAACCAAATAAACCAGAATCATTATTAGAAACATTTCCCTCTCCATCAAGAACCAAACTCATCTGAAGAGGAGAAGAAGAAAATCCTGGAATAGTAACAGCATTTCCTCTCTGAGCAGGAATACATTTCACATTCCCAAGATCTTTAGCACGAATATCTATCGTCTCAGTAGG
>CAZEFV010000003.1:314-17224 GCA_964511595.1 uncultured Candidatus Peribacteria bacterium | reverse complement strand
TGAATAGAAGTTACAATACAGTTCCCTCATAAATCTGCAAAAGGAGAAGGGATACTGTTCCCTATTGCATAAGGTCAAAAGCACATTGCAATCCCGACTTGTGCAGTTAATGTAGGAGCAAGATAAATTCTAAATTGTGAAGGATAGACCCCTCATCCTGCCCAAAGAAAATCATCTCCTGGTCATTTTAATCCCCAGGGAATAGGCCACTGCAAACCAGGTAAAGTACCAGGAAAATGAAAGATTGGCAAACCTCCTCACAAAGCTTCTGTCAGAACATCTAAATCATAACATCCCATAATATGATATTTCCCAGGAGCAAGAAAAGCCTGATTAAATGGGACAGGAAGCCCTTTACAAGGAGAGGATCCTCAAAAACTGTATCCATTGCAAAGACCTTCTGCTATTTTGCTCAAATTCTCTTCGACATTCTGCAAATTATCTTCAAAAAGACTAAGATCAATATTCAGCATTTTATCATTTTTAAAAGAGTCTCAAACGAGTGAAAGTAATGATTTCATTCGAGGCTGTTCATTTACAACGCCTTCCAAATCATCCATAGTAGTGATTCATGAAAGAAAGTCTTGAGTATTGTCATCAGTCGTATTTTGTAGTATTTCTACGGTTTCATCGACATATTTCTGCAGATCAACATCATATCTCGTATATGCTCTATTCTTATTTGCATGAGAATTTATCCACATTTTCATCTGGCGTAAACATCCATCTTCTGGTTGAATTTTTATATCCAACAATTCATCTTTATTAAAATCTAATGCGTAATCTGCACCTTCGATATCTTCTAAAGTAATATGCTGAGTAGGCACACTTCTATAAATCAACTCATAAGAATATTCCAAAGTTTCACCCTGATCTAAAACAATATTATCTAAAATATAAGTAAAATGCTGATCTTTACCATGAATAGAAAGTTTATGTTCATTGCTGGTAAAAAGTCACAAGTTAGTAACCAAGGATTTAATATATCCTCATGCAGTAGTAAGAGAGATTCGTGGTCATTGAATTTTATCCCCAAAAGCTCACTTAAAAGGTTGCAAGGCTAACAAATGTACCGTCACATCGACAATATCTCATGGTTCCAATACTCCTCCATTACGATCAGTATACGTTTTATATGACTGTATAACGTCAGATTCATCCAAGTAGCTAAGCGGTATTCGCACATTCTTTTTCTTCGCAGTTACCGAAAGAATATCTGTATCAAACTCTTGATATTTACCAATCACTTCAGAAGAAACAGCAAACATTTGATCAGTATCAATACTATCATCAATCTGTTCTTGAAGTTTTTTTTGGAATTCAGCTCCATCAAATTCCTCCATTCTTTCAGCATAAGTATCATCATCTTCTCGAGGCTGTTGTTCCATACTTTGCGCAATATCATTGACTCATTTAAGAGCATCTTGATCAACGCCACCTTTTTCTGGTGAAATAGGGAGATTTGAAATTTGCAACCCATTTCGGGTCACCATACTATTATCTACTATTTTCAGAGAGTCTTGAATACGTAAGCCGAGACTAGCAACCGTTAAAGTATTGCTTTTTTGTCTTTCATATCGTGATGCATCGCATTGTGTAGATTCAGTACTTAAATAATTTGCCTGTCAGTCTACACTTCCTCCATAAAAGATTTTTACAAATCCTCTAGCATCATTAGTAATGATATCGAGCTTCCCATCCTTGTCCATATCTTCAAAAAACATCTGATAGACATGAGAAAAATCATCAGGATTTGGTTGTTGTTGTCCATTTTCAACATTTATATTCAAACACGCTAATTTACCATCAATTGCAAATTGTCCTCATATGTTTAAATAAACTAATAATTTTCCATTTGTTAATTTAAAAACCAGATCTTCATATCCATTACCATCAGAATCTCCAACAAAAACTTCATCAATACTCTCAGCCAGAATCATCAAAGTTTCCAAATCTTTATAAGGCACTGTTCCTCCATAATTTTTTGCCAATTTCACTGTTCCATCTGTATAAATAACAACCAAATCCTTTAAACCATCTGCATTGAAATCAATTAAACGAGAATACAAAATAGTTTTAGCTGGATCGGTAAAAATTGCTTGTCAAATTCCTCCATCATACTTCGTAGCATAAAGATCTGGATTTTTATCACGAGTACGTAACAAAGGATCTCAAATATTAATCAATAATTCTGATCAGAATTTTTTTGTTGCTTCTCCTACCATTTCACCACCAGCATAAAGACTCATATTCTTGAAATCTCCTCTAAATCCTACATATTCATCTCTTTGATTACTATGTTGTAAGGACAAGAATCCCGCATTGATATTCAGAGTATTCTGCAAATTAAAAATCCCAATAGCATCTTGACGAGCAGTAGATCAGTGAGAAAATGTTGATTCCACTAAATATTTTTTTTCTTTTGTTTGAAAAAAGTTTTTGGAAAGTTGTAAATTAGGAAGCCAAAGAATCACTCTTCCATAAGAAAAGTTTTCTTCCACGAGCTCCCAAATCTGATAACGTCATTCGAGGGTTGAATTAGTAAGTTGCAAATGTAAAGAAGAAGGCAATTGATATCCAGAATCATTGAGAGTATAAAAAAGTACATTAGTACTATCTAAACGTCCAGCTTGAATTTTTGCTACAGCATCTCTTTCAGATAAAACCTCCATTTTCTGTAAATTTTTTACAGGAATGGTAGCCTCTGCAATGGTACCAACAGAAAAAGAAAGCTGATTATTTTCTATGGTAAGAAAAGTCTGCTCATTTCATGGATTAAAAATAAAAAGTTCTGGAGACAGTCCCCAAATCATTTGTCTAATATTATTTTCATCTACCAACTGAGTAGTCGTAGTAATCAATGTATCAGAATTTTTCGCTATTTTTTGGATTTGTTTATAGTTACGAGAAAAATATCACCGCTGATTTCCCCAATCTGTACCAAAATAATTAAGATACATAACATTAAGTCCCGACTGTGGCAAAAGTGTATCACTTACCACAATACGTGCATAATCAGGTCTCGCATCTGGAGTACCCATAACCTGTCACATAATATATCCAATTCCTGCCGCATTACCTTTTACCAATATTTCTTGCGATCAAGTAATTACCATTCTAGTAACCAATTGATTAGTAAGATTCGTATTCAAATTTTTAGTAGTAGTAAACTGAATAGCTGTTGGCAAAGGGACCACATTTCCCCAGAGATCAGTAATGGTAAGTATTCAAGTAAGTTGTTCTCCTACTTGCATTTTATCAATAGGGAAAGCCATATCTAAACTAAAAGCAGGCGCAGAGTGGACAGTAACATCCAAATAGATAGGATCTAAATTAGGAATTTCTATCATTACAAGATCTTTCCCAGCCTGTTTGAGAGAGTCAAGAGAGAAAGAAAGCAGACCTCAAGAAAGATGAAATATAGTAGTTTTCGCAAATTTCCCATCAACCATTTTCCCCACATGTAAAAGACGTTGAAGAGAACGAATACGTACCTCACTATCCACAGGAATAAGTTTTCCCTGTGTATCATAAATTTGCAATAAAATTTCCTTTTTAAAAGAAAGGGTAGGATCATTTAACAGGGCAATATTAATCTCTTCTGATCCGGTTGCATACAATGTAAGCTTCTTTTTATCAATATTAATAACAGGAATTCACGAAACTATTTTTTGTTGATACTGATTATTTTTAATATTTTCTTGCTGATGATAAGGTAAAATTTCAATAGTAGCTGTAGATGATGTTCCTGTTAAAGAAGGTTGATAATAAAATGTCTGATTTTTGAATCTACTAAAAGTAGGAGAAGAACTCACAGCTCCATCATACAAAAACGATCATTCAGACGCCACCAATGTATAAGGAAATAGCGACCAATCAATAAGATTGTTTTTTGCGTCAAAAGCACTTAACTCCATTTTGGTATACATCTGTCTAACAGAGATATCACTATTTCTTTTGAGTTCAAAACGGTCCACAATTCCTGGTTGCAAAGTAATTTTATGAGATTTTGTCACACATTTCGTTCATCATGGCAAACAAATATCCACACTAACCAAGAAAGTACCAGCTTTACCTGTAGGAGACGTCAACGCTATTTTTTGAGGGGAAGCCTTTGGATCAAAATCTTTATTCAAAATATTGGTACAAAGATCAACTCCATCAGCCTGTAAACAGGCATCTCCTGTTCCATGAATTTTAAACATAACATTGCCTCACGAAATTGTTGAAGTAATCTCTAACATCATAGGAGCCAAATCATCCACACGCATAATACGATTCCCTACATATACCTTTACATCTCCATACAGTTTTGCTAACTGAAGATTAGTAGAGAGTTGTTTTTTATTAGCCATTTCTTGCAAAGCCTGCAAATTAACTACATTTACTCATGTATCCACAACTACATTTTTCACATAACGTTTCCAATCTTTGCCAAAATCTCCTATCTCATCGAGCCAAGCTCCTACATTACTTTCACGATCAGCATATGTTAACAAACTTTTTCAATTAAAATTATCAAAAAATCAACTTACACTCACATCACTCAACCATGGTCCACGTGCTTCAGAATTATTTAATCTAATTTTCATCGGTGTGACTAAAATCCCAGGATCTTCAGGATCAGATAAAGTTCCTGTCCCACGCAATCGACATTGAAACGCATCCCATCGAGGAGAAGTTAATTTTCCATCAGAATACTCAAATATCATTACTGCACCATTATCCGGTATTCCACAAGTATCTTCCAATTGTTTATCAAAAGGGTCTTGTTCAGAATTATTAGGATAAGCATCATCAAAACGCTGTTGCCTGAATTGAGTAGCAGTCACAAAGTCTGGAGTATCAACAATTTGTAAATAATCATCTCCATTAGAGTTAATGTATGCAACCTCATATCCAGTTTTCTGATAATTAGGAATCACAATCGGACTCTTTTCGTTACCTTTTACCAAATATTCTTGCAAAACATAAGAAACCTTATTATTGAGATTAAAGGTATTTTTCACAAAATTCATGTCTTCCAACACCTGATCAGAAGATGGTTTTTCTATATTAGTAAGGTTTTGATAATACAATAATTCGGCAATAACTTGTAATTGTTTTTCTCCACCAACTGCTTGTAAAAAATTTTCATAAGAAAAATAATGCTGATCATACGAACGCCCAATAGGAGTTGCACCAGTAAAACCTAAAATATGCAATTGTTTAAACCATTCCGGAGTATCTTTAGTAGGATTCACTTCTTTCAAGAAGCTATTGTATTCTGCCACTTTTATACGAAAATATTTTTCTAATGCTGTTTTTATTTCCGGAATAGTTTTTAGATACTGGATATCTCCAGATGTTTTGAAGACCTCAACTTTGTACACATCAGGATAAATAAATTTTATTTCCGTTTTCCCAATTGACTGAAATGTTACATATCTCGGAGAATCAATAGGGCGATCAAGTGTTAAAAGATTCAGTCAAGGAATTTTTATTAATTCATCCTTATCTCTCGACTCCATCGAATCTTTAAAGAGGTTCAAAGTATCCACACCCAACACTTTTTGATCAAAATCAGTAATCAACGCTTTTTTTGCCCAAAGTTCTGTCTGATATAAAATATGAAAAAAGTTAGTAAAAGACTGAGAGAAATCCCTTTTAGGGTCATTTGATGATCCTGAGTTTTTGATCATTGCAGGATCAGGAGTTGCAATAACCAACGATTCAAAACGCTTCTGAACTCCATCATCCAAATAATCATCCTGAACTGCATTTTTATATACATTACTATTAATAATAAGAGACGTTTTTTGTTGAAAACTACCGAGTAAACGAGATATTTTATTATATTCCTCTCTATAAGCCGCAACTAATCCTTCTTGATATGCAGCAGTCAACTGCTGTAAATGTTGTTCTATTCCCAAGTACCATTCACGTTTAAAGGGAACCTTTTTACCCTGAGCAATCAGCTTTTCTTCTTCTGTTCTAATCTGATATAAAACATTATCAATTTCCGAAGTACGAATTTCTGCCACAAGATTATACATCGTAGAAAAAGAATTCTGGCCACTTTGGAGAAGAGATTGAATCGCTGTAATTTTTTGATCAATTTTAGTATTATTCAAATCCTTACCCAATGATATTTCCTCTGAGATAGAATCAAGATGGCCAGAGATAAGAGATAAAGAAAATAGACTATTCATTCCCAATTCATGGATCATTAGGACATTATCTCCACTCAATTTTTTTTCAAAACTTATAAGAGCTTTAGCCAGCATCTGATAATAATAATGCATTTCTCCACCTGTTGCAAAAAGCGTTGTCTGATATCCATTCAATTCATTTAATCCGATTTCCGTATTTTTCACAATCGAGGGGATCACTTTGTAAGTATATTCTTTGAAAAAACTACAAATATTCTTCCCTGCTGATTCTTTAGTCGCACAAGTCGCTGACCTACGAGGAGAGATTTGTTGTGTCTGAGTAAAAAATTGTCCTTCAGCTTGATATTTCCATTCCTTTTGTCCTGGTAAGGAAGGATGAGTTACAAAATAATCTACCTCTTCAAAAGGAAGATGCAATGGCCAACCAGGATATCTTTCAGCTGGCAAAAAAGGATAATAAAAATTCGTATTAAGAATCTGATGAGGAGACCGCTGTTCCGTATCATCAGAATAGAGCCATTCAAATGTTTTTATCGCTGTAGGAGAAGCATAAGTAATATAAGACTGATAAGTATTCGCATCAGGTTCAGCTTTTTTTAAGGCTTTACTTCCTCCAATATCATACACAGGTTTCACTGCGTCCGCTCCAGTAAATGTTAATAATTCATACGTCCCATATTTTTGTAATCCCGTAAAATCTAAATTAAGCGGAGAAGCACCTCCTCGCCTCCTTTCAGCAAACTGTTGTATGGATTCGCATCCTCATTGCTTTTTTCTATCATTAGGATCACATTCTAGAACTTCACCTTTTTTACTATCTTTTGCAGGAGATCGTTTTGCCTTTAGACATACCCATTTCCGATTTTTACTAATCCAGCTCAAGTCAATCGCCCAATCATCACATTCTAACTGATATTTAGCATAGGTTTTTTCCTCCTGATACATCAGATATTCGGTCTGAGAATTTTTCATGTTATATCCCCTATTCGCCTCTACCTGAGTAGAAAAAACATCATAAGAAGCTCAAACCGACTTCAAAGCAAGATTGGTTGCATCACGAGAAGTTTTTACAGGATTTTCTTTTTCTGCAGAGTAAGGTAATGCAGGATATTTTACGCCACTAAGTGTATCTAGATTCCTAAAAGTTCCTCTATAAATGTTCAATTCCTGAGCAGAATCGATCAAACTTGCACGCTTCCCAAAGTAGAAATTATCATATTGTGCAGTAAAATCATAAAATTTTGTATCATCACTTTTTAGATACCACCAAGGATAATCAATTTTCACGCCCAATAGTTCTTTATATTCATAACTAACAGGCAACACAATATCCATATCATAACGTTCAGTTTCAATTTTTTTATCGACTGCCTCCTCCAAAAGTGTATTAAAATTAGTCAGAACTCCCTGAATATTTACATTTCCTCCATTAATTAGATCTTTAGTTGCTATCATCTCAGCAGAAGAATCAGCTTTTGGTAATAAGGTAGCATTTCCATCACTTCCCGTAATCGTTTTTACTCGTCTCCCTCCTGCCAAGGTGTTATCTCTCTGCACTACTCCCAACATCGGATTAAACAACGAAGGATATTCCAACAAAAAACTCTTTTTTATAGTTTGTTCTACAGATTTTGTCTGAGAAGGTCATTGAGTACCTGCAGACAACCCATCAGATACTGACATCGTCTGAGATTTCCCTTGTGAATCAGTATAAGTCATATCCGATTCCAATTTATCCCCCCCCATTTTATCCAATACTCATTCGAGATCAGTCATCAAAGAATTGACAGTGTCATTTTGACCAGCCTGAAAAAGCTGAAGCATAAGCGGATTATACCTCTGATAATCGAGATCTTCTGTAAACAATATCTTATTCTGATAAAACTGAGTATTATTCTCCAAAAAAGCCTCCTTACTTGCAATAAAATCTTCATATCGCAGCTCTTGTCAGATAAATCATGCAGGATCAGCTTTATATTTTTTGATTTTTTCAAAGAATTGATGATATTCCGCTGTCGTATCAAAATCTATCAATCAGTGCCAAATTTCTGCCTGAGAGCTAGCATTTCCATTCGGCACAAAATACTGTGATGAAGGATCTCGTAAATATTTCTGATCCAAAAAATCCACATACGGAAAAATAGTCGGAAAAAGATATCATTCCTGATTGACGACAGGAAGCGGAATTTTGCCGATCAAGACTAATCAGATCAAAGTAGAATTGACCCCAGATAGTCCATCAAAATAAATGTTTTCGAGCATCGTATAGATGTCATGAACATCCAGTTTCGTCAAATCCACAGGCAGTACCAATGCCTTACTATCTGGGATCTCTGACTGAATATAATTGGTAGCATACCATTGCAGATCACTCTGAAGCGGAGAAACTAGCTTATCATCTACTAATATCGCAACAATTTTTACATGAGGAACATTCACTTCTTTTGCAAGCACTTCAAAAAAAACAGAAAAATGCTGAAGCAAAAGCCCCAAACAGTAGATAAACAATGTGAGAAAGATAAGTTTCTTTTTACCTCTATGCATCATCCTAATTGTATCTTTTTATAAGAAAAAAGAAAGAAAAAAGCTGATTATCTCCTCATTTGACTTGACATCACAAGAGAAATAAATAATCTAGAGAAAAAATAAAATAATCGTTTAAAAATAGAATAGTGAAAACAAGCTTCCGAGTTACTGGAAGCTTTTTTTCAAAAAAAACGAGAGGTAAATTATACTCAAAAAGTCAAAAAAGTCAATAGATAGTTTCGGCTAAAGAATGCCCATATTTGAAATCAGTTTTTTTTTGCTTATCATAGAGAAGATAACTTTTAATTTTTAAACCCCTTACCTATGACAAAGGACGAATACATTCTCAAAGTGCTCAATAAAGTAAAAGGACTGCGAGAACCAGCTGAAGGACTCATCAAAATGATGGAAAATAATGAATTAACACCTGAATACAAAGAATATCTCTACAATCATTTCACGACTTCCATTCATAACGCCGTAGTAGAAAAGAGAGCACAGCTACAAAAAGCCTATGTAGGACAGCTCCACAAAATGAAAGAAAATGAAGCTCAACAAGCAGAACAAGACAAAGCTGAAGTAGATAATCTAGAAAATCTCCTAGACACGATGTTTTAATCTACGCTGTTTGACAAATCTTTTAGTAGTAATCCAAAAACCTAGGACAAACGTAGCCAATCAAATTAACATAAATCACATCTGATTTCCAACAATTGCTACCAACGTTCCAAAGCCGAGCGAACCGAGAATTTCGCCAGTTTTTCCGAGAAAATCCGTTGCTCCTATAACAGTACCATGATTCTGTGAAGGAGTATAGTCAGTCACCAACGCTGAAGCCAAAGGATTCAAAAAAGAAATCCCCAAAGAAATAGCAAAAGTCAGCACGAGAATGACCAAAAAATCTTCTTGCATTCCAATCAAAAAATAAAAAATAGACATAAAAAGCAAAATAACACCAAAAACCAATTTTTTACTATATTTATCACCAATTTTCCCCGTCAGCATTGTAAATAAATACGGCACTTTCATCACAGCAAACAGCAAAGCAATTTCCGAGAGAGAGAGATGATTGTTTAGTGCAACCAAGGGAATAAAAAGGAATCCAACATAATTCAACAAACTAGAGAAAAGAACACATCCCATCGCAACGATCAATCCGCGAGGGGAATTTTTTATCAAGTAAAAAACTTTTTTCCACGCTTGCAAAGAAAAAACCCCACGAACAAAAAGAGATAAAAAACTGGAAAACGATGTAGTAATTAACTCCGATTTCTCGATTTCCATAACATGATTGCGACTTTCTCTCTTATAGAGAGATTTTCGAGTTCTCGTAACACGTTTAGAAAATTTCTCCTTGAGATAATCATCCTGAAGTAAAGAAAGTAACGCAAATATTGCCACAAAAAAATACATAAAAGGCAGTTCCAATCGATTTACAAGTACCGCACTAATCAAAGCACCAATCATCTGAGCCACAGAGAAACTCGAGAAATACAGTCAAAAAACCTGAGTACGTGTAAATTGTGTCGAATTTTTCGCATAATAACTACGATAGGTAGTAAACGTCGTCGCACTTGCAAAACCATTCAAGACTACAGCAATGACCAAACATATCCAAGACGTCCAATATCCAGCAGCAAAAAATAAAAACGCACAAAAGACATACAAAATTTTCCCTAACAAAAGCAAATGTTTACTATGTGCACGATCGTTTATTTCTCCTACAGGAACCACAAAAACCAATTTAGCCAAGGCCAAAAGCGTCCCAATAAACGTCACTCACCAAGGATTACCAATAATAGTTTGCACATAAATTGAAAAATATGTATCAGTTCCTAGTCCCCAACCCAACATAAATAAAAATAAAGAAAGAGAGATAAATCTGATTTGGACTGGGAAATTCTTAAAAAAATTACGCATAATCAAAAGAAAAGAGTAAAATTCCAACGATACTATATAAATCAACGAAAAAGTCAACGCAAAAGGGAAGAGATAATCAGATTTTTATTGCTATTTTTTTGTCTCCAACATATAATTAAGAAAAGTTTTTATTCTCTATGAACTCACCCATGAGCGAAAAAAGAGTACCATTGATTGCTATTACAGAACTCACACGAGGATATCCTCAGCAGACAAAACCTCTCTTTAAAAAATTAAATTTTGATATTTTCCCTGGAGACTTTACAGTAATCATCGGAAAATCTGGAGTAGGAAAATCAACATTAGTAAAATTTCTCATCGGAGAATTAAGACCATACCGTAAAAGTGTTTATTACAAAATGGATGATCTTTCTACGTTGAGTGACGACGAAATCCAAAGATATAGAAGAAAGCTTGGAATTATATTTCAAGATGACAAACTCATTCATTCAATGTCAATAAAAGAGAATATCCTCTACCCTCTCAAACTAGAATGAACAGGGAAAAGTACCATCAACGCAAAATATAAGGCAATTCTCGAAAAATTACATCTTGAAGACGATCCTAAAAAAACTAGTAAACACGTTTCTGGAGGAGAAAAACAAAAAATAGCATTAGCTAGAGCACTAATACATGAACCTGAATGTATCATTGCAGATGAACCAACAGGGAATCTCGATCGAGAATACAGTCAAGAAATAGGAGACATCTTGATCAACGCAAATAAAAATGGGCAAACAGTATGTTTAATTACTCACGATATTCATCTCTTAAATTACCTAAAAAGCAAAGCCAACATACGTATTTTCCAGATGTAAGGAGAGAAAAATAAAACCATTTTTATCTTTGTAAAAGTATTTTCCCAGATGATTGAACAAGAAATGAAAAAAGAGTTAAAAGACAAAATGAAAACCATCAAAGTAAAAAAGAAAATTAAACAGCAAATTATTGCCATCCTCTCCACAGAGATCAATCCACACAAACTAGAAAATATTCTCAGAAATTTTTTCCCTTTTAAAAAAGAGATTTCTCAATTAAATAAAAAAAGAATCAACGATACAGAAATTTCTGAATGTGAGCTCAATAATTGCATAGAAAAATTCAAAAATGCATCACCAACAAGGATAACAAGTGATTTTCTAGAACAAAGATATAATAAACAAAAAAAAGTTGCGTAAAAAGACTTGTTTTTCGAGGACGATTTTCTACGATATTGTCGTTCTTTATTTTTTTATGAAAAAAAATGAAAAAAAATACTATGATTATTTTTCTGATAATTGTCTGTTTTTTCATTATCCGAATAAGTTCAGCTTACAAGGAACATAAGTATATTGCCACTCCCACAAAAAAAGTCACTACACATGAAATTTCAACACCAGAAAAAAACGATTTCATCACTACACACCTAGAAGGAGCATTTATTGTACAAGGGATACAATGACAGACAACATTTCAGTCAGATGACATTACATGAGATACCCTTATTCTCACCCAGAATGAAAGCGATCATAGCAACCATCTCTATCTCTCACCTGATATCCGAGCATCCTTTAGTTCAAATGAACTCTTACCCGGAAATACCTTTTATTTCAACGGAGAAGTGATAAATATTGATGCAGGAGCAGGTAATTTTTATTATAAAAATACACAAGACGGAGATAAAATTCAAGAATTCCAAAAGATAAAAAATGCAGATAAAAAACAAATTGAAGAATTTCTTGTAGAGTACAATTACTGTGAAAAAGACGAAGACTGCACCTCTTTTTATGCAGCATGTCCTTTTGGTTGCTGAAAAGGGATCGCTACAAAATATCTCTCTACCGCTCAATCTCTTATCGAAAATTATAGAGAAACTCAAGCATCTACAAATGGAGAACTCTGCGAATATGGATGTATGGAAATTAAAGGAGTATCCTGTAATAAATATCAATGTGAAGTTAAATTTCGTTAATATTTCAGACTTTATCTTTGCAAACTAAATCAATATATTGCAAAAATCTCTGCAAAGCAGAGATTTTTTTATCCAGCCAAAAAGATTAAAGTACTAATAGCTCCTCGCAAAAATTACCTTCCTATCCTCTCTATCAAAAGGTAAACATCTGATAGTGGCCTTCAGTTCTTCCTGAATTTTTTCAGCAGTTTCACGTGTTCCATCTCGATCATAAAGTACAAAACCTTGTTCAATCTTCTGTTTCAACTCTTCATACGTTTTAGCTTCAAAGGTATGTTCCTGGGTAAATTTTTCATGTTTTTTATACAAATTATGCTGAGATTCTATCAACAATTTTTGAATCATTTCAGCCAATTCTCCGATTTTCACCTGCATTTTTTCACCTGTATCTCTACGATAAATCTCTACTATTCCATTTTCAATATCTCTTTTACCAATAGCAATTCTAAGAGGAACGCCTTTGAGTTCATATTCTGCATATTTCCATCCAGGAGTTTTTTGAGTGTCACTATCAATCTCTACAGTAATATCAGACTTCCATGTTCACAAAAAGTCACTTTCTACAGGGAAATCAGATTTTTTTATCTTTTCTAATTCTGGAGTTAGATAATCTAAAATATTTTGTAGCTCTTCATCAGATTTAGAAATCGGAATAATAACCAAATGTATTGGCGCTAATGCAGGAGGTAAAACCAATCCTTTATCATCAGAATGTGCCATAATAAGTCCTCCAATCAACCTCGTACTTACTCCCCAACTCGAAGCATACGCATATTCCTGTTCATTATTTTTATTAAGAAATTTTACATCAAACGCTTTTGCAAATTTTTGTCCTAAATCATGAGAAGTTCACCCCTGTAAAGCCTTACAATCTTGCATCATAGGCTCAAAAGTATAGGTATGTAAAGCTCCGGCAAATCTTTCATGAGCAGGTTTTTCTCCTCGATAGCTAAAAAGAGCCATAAAATGCTGAGCAAAATCATGATACACATGAATCATTTTCATAGCTTCTTCATGAGCTTCTTGTGCAGTAGCATGAGCAGTATGTCCTTCCTGTCGTAGAAATTCTGAAGTTCTAAGAAAAAGACGAGTCCTCATTTCAGCTCTCGTTACATTCGCCCATTGATTAATCAGTAATGGCAAATCACGATACGAATGAATCCAGTTTTTATAACTATCCCAAATAATAGTTTCAGAAGTTGGGCGAACAATCAATTCTTCTTCCAGTTTTGATGTAGGATCCACTTCAATTCCTTTACCGTCTTCTTTATTTTTGAGTCTATGATGAGTTACTACCCAACATTCTTTGGCGAAACCTTCTACATGAGAAGCCTCTTTACTAAAAAAAGACTTTGGAATAAAAAGCGGGAAATATGCATTTTGATGTCCCGTTTTTTTAAACATTTGATCCAAAACATCCCTCATCTTCTCCCAAACCGCATATCCATACGGTTTAATGACCATACAACCTTTAACTGCCGAATTTTCAGCGAGTCCTGCTTGTTGCACGATATCATTATATCGAGCGGAGTAATCCACCTCTCTTGAAGTAATTGCCATTGTAAACAAAAGAAAAAATAAATCTGATTTCTATTTTACTAAAAAATTTAGTTAACAATAAGTAAATATATACATTATCTCCCATTTTACAAGTGTTTTCAAAAAATTATTTAATATGAGTAATAGTTTCCTGAACATTCAACAATATCCCTCCAACAAGATAAGGTTTTAGTATTTTCTTTATGTCAGGAAGCATTTCTTGTGCCTTTTCCAAAGAGCAATACAATTTAGCCAAAGAGATATGCGGAGAAATATGGTCAGAATGAATAAACTGTTTATAAAGAGAGTCTGGATTGTGAGGCGTCAAAACAAGATAAATCTGACCATTTACATTACTTTCCCATATTTGAAGCAGATGAAGAGTTTGATCATAAGGTGCTTCTGGATCATAAAGTGTTACGTCGCTAAGTTCCTTTTTTTTAGCAGCAATATCAACAAGAATATCAAATAATTGTGTAGTCGTAAGCGCTTGTTGATACATCACTGTCAAATGAGGTTTTTTTCTCATTTTATATGAAATTCCTTGAGAAGATAGAAAATTTTCTAATTTTCAGAAAAAATCCATCAATTTTTTTTCTGATTCTGGGAGAAGATGAAACTCAGAATAAACCGTATCAAAAGTATTTTCCTCCATGAATAGAGTCAAAAGCATAAAAATAAAATGTATATCAAAAAAGTTATACTCATTTGAAAATGAATAATCAATACAAAAATGAAGTAATAATATTTTTTTTCAAAAAAATAAAAAACTCCTATATATATATAAGAAGTTTTTTAGAAATATCACCACCCATAAGGGATGATATGAAAAGAAAAACCTACAAAAAGGATAAAAGTCAGAAGAGAAACCCCAATAACAATTTTATCATTTTTCGTCAAAGCTATTTTATTTTGCTTTGACAAAGGAAATTTTTTCTTTTTTACAACATCAAATGACATTGTACTATAAACTAAAGACAATAGACCAAATGCAATAGCCATCAAAGAAAAATTCACTACATTCCCCCCCCCCAAAAAAAATAATTATTTTATATATTTTTATTAAAGCGAAAAATAATACAGATTTTGCATATAAAAATCAAGAGATTTTTACTTTTCTTATTAATTAGAGATCTCAGAGCTTTCTACAGAAGGGGTATTTTCGACTATGTTTTCTTGAGTTTCTATCACTTCTTCAAATAAACTGACTTCTCCTTCGTTCCTTTCTGTTTTCTTTTTTTCTTCTTTGTACTTAATATTTTCTTCTTTTTCTTCCCATGGACGATAAATCACATCAATATGCTGATCGACTATTTTGCGAAGTGGTGTTTCTGGTTCATCCAAATACACATTGTTGGAATGTAATGTTTGCAAACTTCCATCATCAAATCTGATTCTAATAGATCATTCTACAATAGAGATCCCTCATTCTATTTTATCTGTTCCTGTAGACACAATTTGTCATTTTTTAGCTCTTTTCCATATTCTGAGATCTTCCAGAGAAAGTAGTTTCCCATTCTTATCTGAATGTACCAATATAAAAGGTTCATCTTTATGTAAGAAAAGATGTACGACTTCATCTCCGTCTTCTAAAATCTCAATTGCTCTCACTCCACCAGCAGTTTTGCCCATAGGACGAATCTCTCCTGCAGGGAAAAGTAGCATCTGACCTTGTCTTGTTAAAATCCCTAAATGATCAGAGTCTACCACAGCTTCTACTCCTACAATCCTTTCCTTTTCTGCCAAATTCATAACAATTGTAGGAAATTTTTTGAAAGAAAGTACCAGATTTTTATCAATTTTCTTAATATTATTCTGATTAGTCAAAAAGACAAGATGATCATAAGCAAAATGCAAAGTCTTCGCAAAAACAATTTTTCACCTCAAGTCAAAATGTTTTTTCAGATTGATAGCAGGTTTCGCCATCGTCAAAGCTCAAAAATCAAGCTCTCCCCTATCAGTAATAATAATGAGTTTATCTTGATTATGAGTATAAATCAAATCTAGAGTTTCTTCAGGTACAATCTGAATTCTAGACTGATAAAGCACTCTGAGAGAAAAATCATTTCCAATCCAACAAATCACATCTTCTTTAACCTTATCAGCCTGCGCCTGTAACGCTTTAATACTTCCCGCAATATTATAAACACTAGCATCATCTGCTAATTCTGTCATTCTGTCATCACCATACTTATTTTTGATATACTCAAACTCATCCGCTACCACCTGATCAAGTCTTGTTGGATTATTCACAATTTCAGTTAATTCTTCGATCAATCTTTTCTTTTCTTCTATTTCATCTATCACTTTTTGAATCTCCAAACCAACCAACGCTTGAAGCCTCATATTAAGGATATATTCTGCCTGTTCATCACTAAATTCAAAACTCTTCATCAAATTTTCTTTCGCTTCTGCACGAGTAGAAGATCCCCTAATAGTAGCAATCACCTCATCAATAATATCTATCGCCTTTTTCAATCCTTCCAAAATATGCAATCTGTCTTTAGCTTTTCCTAACTGATAATTTGAACGTTTATAAACAACCTCTCTTCTAAACGTCACAAACTCCATCAAAAGATCTTTAATATTTAGGATCCTTGGCTGAGAAGCATTTTCTACCAAAGAAACATTATTTACATTAAAATTAGTCTGCAATTCAGTAAATTTATAAAGCAGAATCAAAATCGCATCAGGATCTACTCCTTTACGTAAATAAATCACAATTCTATTTCTATTTTTATTTGATTCATCACGAATATCTGTAATTCCTTCTATCTTTTTATCTACTACCAACTCCCCAATTTTCGCAACCAAATTAGACT
>CAZEFV010000003.1:0-304 GCA_964511595.1 uncultured Candidatus Peribacteria bacterium | reverse complement strand
CATGACTATCTTCATATACTTCAGTATGCGTTTTTCCGCGAACAACAATTCAGCCTTTTCCTCTTTTATAGACTTCTTTAATGTTGGCAGCATCAAAAATCATACCACCCGTCGGAAAATCTGGACCTTTAACAATTTCCATAATTTCATCGATACTGACTTCATAATTCACCTCTTTTTCTTCTTCAAGTCCTAAATCATTAATAACGGTAGCCATCATCGGTTTCCCCTCTTTTTGAAGCAAAAGCAAAGAAGCATCCAACACCTCCGTCAAATTATGAGGAGCCATATTTGTTGCCATACC
>CAZEFV010000002.1:0-19306 GCA_964511595.1 uncultured Candidatus Peribacteria bacterium | reverse complement strand
TGAGGGGAAAACATATATTGGATTGAGAACTTTTTGTCATATGGCTCAAAAAGAACTGATTTTCAGTGTGAAAAGGATTTTGGATGTTTTTCCTCTTGATTTTTAGAGTAGGTTTGATACTTTATTGTATCAATTGTTGTTTTTAGCTTTTTATTTCTTTTTATTATTATACCGATGGATATTTCAGCTTATGATCAACAAATGCAAAAAACTATTTCTTATCTAGAAAAAGAATTTCAGGGATTGCAGGTAGGACGTGCTACTACTTGACTTGTAGAAAATATTAATGTAGAGACAGATTATGGTTCTATGAAAATGAATGCGGTTGCATTGATTACGATCTCTGATAATTCAACGATTAGAATTGAACCTTTCGATAAAGGGAATGCTAAACATATTGGGAATGCTATTTATGAGGCGAATTTGGGTGTTGGAGTGGATAATCAGGGAACCGTGGTATTTGTTAGGATTCCTTCTTTGACTCAAGAAAGACGTGACCAAATTGCAAAACAAGTCAAAGCTATGGGGGAAGATACCAAAGCAAACCTTAGAAAAGTTAGACAAGATGCGATGAATGCAACTAAAGCTGAATTTACAGCAAAAACGATTAGTGAAGATCAACATAAAGCTAATGAATCTCAGATTGATGATTTGACAAAAAAAATGAATACCAAAGTTGATGATTTGGTCAAAGGGAAAATTGATGAAGTTATGAAAGTGTAGAAATTAATTCTTTTTCTTTTTATGCTGTCAAAGCAAAAGACCATCAAGGAAGTTGTCTATGAGTATATCTATTTTCCTTGGAGGTTTTTCTGTTTTTTCTTTCTTTTTATTCTGTCAAAGCAAAAAACCCTCCAAAAATGCATCTACTGCATGGTTTAAACAATTTAATAGTTCGTTTTGTGTTTTTTTAATTTGAGTTTCTAACTGACTCTCTTTTTTTTCTTTTGAAGGATTTATAACATTTATCATGTTAGAGAACAAATATCTAAATAATAACTTATTATACTTTTATTTTTCATTAAAGTCAATTTTCTTTGATCATAATATGATTCAGAAAATAATGAAAAAGAGATAATTGACCATAGAATCTTCAAAAACGTGTAAAACTAATCACATTGTTAATAATCCAATAAATCCTATAATCTCCCATGGTAGCTCTCTATCTTGTGCGTCTTTTCTTCTATTTTTTAAAATGGTTAAAATTGTTCGACATCGTAATCCAAATCCGATAAATCCTATGTCTAACAATATTTGGAAATAATAGTTTTCTGGTAAAATGGATCCATTATGATGAATCGCTGGTCCAGAAGATCCTAGTCCTAGTCCTAAAGGATGAGAAAATATTTTGGGAAGTGCTGAAAGTTTCGAGGTGATATGTGCTAATGTAGAATCTCGTTTAAGAAGAGATAAAAATCAGATTATTGTTAGGATGAAAACTCCACAGGCAATCAGGATTTTCTTCTTATTTTTTGTGTTTTGAGAAAGATTTGGTCGGTAAAAAAGCAATAAAACCACTAAAGCTCCGAGGATGACTGCTCTAGAAAGAGTTAGAAACATTGCTATCATTCGCAGAATGAGTAATGCTTTTTGACTCATAGAGAACTTTTTTTCTTTTGATAGTTCAGTTCAGCTTTTATATTTGGGTAGTAGCAAAGGTAAAAAAGCTATGAGAAAATATCCGTAATTATTTGGTCAAGAGAAAAAACCTTGTCGGCGTAAAGAGCCTTCATATCCGGTAAGATAATAAATAGGTGGTTTTGCTCAAAATTGATAATTATCTAAGTGGATAGTGTATCCCATATGTGCGAATCGTTCTGGTTTTACTAATTTTAGGAATTGCCATATAAATCATCAAATAACGACCGCTCATAATGCGTAATAAAGTATTTTTTGGTATTTTGATTTGTTGGCATTGAGGTTGTTTTGATAGGCAAAACCTATAAATGTCGATGAAAGGAGTATCCCTATTCGCCAAAATCCATATTTAATTCCAACCAGGATGTCTCAGGCGTTTTTATCTAAAAAGAGATAAGAAATCAGGACGCTGTAAGCAAGTAATACTAAAAAAGCGATTCGTTTTTTTTTTCGTTGTTTGAGATAGGCTTTTAGAGATTTGTAATTTCGTAATATAATGCTTAAAAAAAAGATGCACCAAAAACCGTCTCTCAATAATGAGGGAATAGACGATCAAAATATTTCTAATCCATATACTGTAAGAGTAGAAAAAACCTGATAGAAAACATTGAAGATCAAGAACGTTGTAAGAATCACGAACATTCTTTAAGATCAGAAGGTGGATAAATCTAAGGTTTGCTTTAATTCGTTATTATAGGCATCTTTTACTGAAATGTTGATCGTATTTTCTGATGTTGTAAAATTTGCCATTCTTCATTGAAATTCAAAGAATACTTTATCTTTTGCTGAAATCTGACCTGTGGTAACTGCCGATAACTCATCATTAAAAATCAAGGTTACTTCTTTTTTATCTCCATTGTTGATAACTTTTGATTGTTCTTTCATAAAATAGGGAGCTGTTTTGTCTGAAGATTGGAGTACAACATTGATACTGGCACGGTTCATCCCTCATTTAGTGTTGGTTGCTTGCAATGAAAGTGTATGTTTCCCCGCTGGGAAAGCCGAAAGGTCTAATGTGGTATTTGTAATATTTTCTTTCACATTCGTAGTGTAATTTTTTGATCGTACTTGTACATCGTCTAACCAAGCAATTAAATTTTTTAAATTTCCGTCAGATTTGATACTTACCATAAGCTCTGGTTTCCCAGAAATTTTTCGATCATTTTGTGGACTTAAAAAACTGATTGTAGTATTTTCACTCAAAGAAGGTTCTCTATTTGTACAGTAGTCTTTTGGCATATCAAAGAGAATATGTAGTCCTGCTAAACTTACTCTGCTTCCTGTCTCTACTTGAGTTCCTTTTGCTGAGGCGGTAAGATACATTTTTATATCTTCAAGGTCTTCTTGTCCTGGCATAAAAGAAGAGAAGCCTGGGAAATAATATCCTTGCTTTATTTGTTCAGGTGGGGTAAGTGGACTAGCAAGTCCTAAACATTCTGCATCATAGTCTGTCTCTGTGATCGGTTCGTCAGTTTTCCCTGGTGCTAAATACCCTATAGAAGAGATGATCAGTGAAGAAGGTGTATTCTCCCCTGGTAAATTTCCGGTGATTCTTGAAATTGAAATTCCTTGTGTATCTACATTGGTTAGTTGAGCATTGGAAATGTAGTTATTTGCGAGAAGTGATTGCATAAATTGTTTGATCGGATTTGCATGAATCGTTCATCAAAATGCGTTTGCGTTCATAGGACTAGCGTTTGCATTCCCTGCTCGCATAAGTACTAGGTGATCCGGAGTATATGCTACTAATCGTCCATCTCTTGGACGGTTTCCTTTATCGGTTTTTACGTTTGAAGTACCTGTTTTGAGTGCGTAGGTGAGACCAGATACATTAAATTTAGATACTCGTCCTGCGAGTCTATTCGCTGGCTCTGAGAGGATCCTTCGCATTAAGTATTTTATTCCTTCAGGAATGATTTCAGCTTTTTCTTCTGTTTCTCTTTGATAAATTATTGATCCATCTGATGATTTTATCTCTAATATAGGATTTACCGTTGCTGGAGTCTGAGTTGTTAAATGTGCATAAGCGTCTCCTAATTCAAGCATTGTTACTTCTCCTGCTCCTAATGCTAGAGGATATCCATAAAAAATATCGTCTGTAATACTCGTTAATCCTAATGATTGTAAATAAGGTTTGACCACATTTTCTCATCCTGCGGCTAGATACATTTTAATAGCTGGGATGTTTCTAGAATGTCCTAATGCATATTTTAGTGGCAGCAATCCTTCAAATCTATCATCAGCATTATTAGGTTTGTCTGGTCCTACTTGGAATGGGATGTCATAAATTGGAGTGTCAATTGTGATAGGAAGTTTTTCGAATCCTAGAGAATAGATGAGTGGTTTGATAGAAGATCCTGATTGCCTCGGTTTACGTATCATATCATTTTGTCATTGGATTTCATCATTAAAATAATCAAGAGATCCAACATATGCTAGAATATCTCATTGATTTGTATCTAAATAGATCATTGCACTATTGGTGGCATTGTTTGCATAAAGGGTACGTACATTATCGGTTAGAGCTTTTTCAGCCTGTTTTTGGATCTCATAATCTAATGAAGTTTTTATGATTAATCCTCATTTAAGCACTTCGTTTGTCCCATAAGTTTCTTCTAAAAGTTCTTTTATCCAAAAGACGAAATGTGGAGCTTTTATAGGGAAAGAGCTACTTTGAAAAGTTAGATTTATCCCGTCGATATATGCTTGTTTGAGCTCATCTTGAGTGATATATTTGTCCTCAAACATTCTGCTCACTACAACCTGCATTCTTCCGTTGGTATATTTTACATAATATTCTTTACTTTCACTGACAATAGTAAAAGATCCTAAACCTACAAGAAATTTTGTAGAGGCGTTATCAGAATTTTTGTTTGAAAAATCGGCATTTCTGATAGCATCAGATAGTTTAGTGACGATATCGTTTTGTAATATTCCTTCAAAAGGGTAATCTCTCCCAGCTGCATCGGTAATCGTAAAATATCCCATCAGATTTTTCTTTCCTGATTCTTTGAGTGGGCTATAAAGAGTTGGATTTTTAGGTAGAGAAGCAAGAACTGCTGACTGTGCAATCGAAAGATCTTTCGCAGAGACTCAAAAAAATGCTTTTGCGGCGGCCTCGATTCAGAAAGAATTATTTCCTAATTCTATATAATTGAGATATAATTCTAAAATTTTATTTTTCATTTCATGTTTGATTTCTGCTGTGGAAAGATTAGAATTTTCTTTTTTAATTTGTTTTTGGAGTGTAGTATTTAATCTTTTTGCAAGTATAATTTGACGAAATTTATAGGCTGCTCTTTCAGGAACGTTTGCTCACATTCCTGCTTTAAGTTTGAAAACATTGGTCATTAGCTGCATAGGTAGCGTTGATCCTCCTCCATTTCTCGTAACTGCGGCACGCAAAATTCCCCAAGGATCTAATCCTTCGTGTTCTCGATAACGTTGATCCTCTATTGCAACGATTGCATTTACCATTTGAGGATTTATTTGGTCGAAATCTACATATTCTCTATTTTCTTCAAAAAGTTTGTAGAGTTCTACTCCATTTCTATCTTGGATTACTGTTGCTTGAGCTAAATTTAGGTCTTTTACTGAACTTACGTCTGGAAGTTCTTTAAATACATTTAGATTCATCCATATCGCTCCTCAAATCATTATGAGTACAAAAAGAGCAATGAAAAACATCCCAATCGCCTTTCCAATATTTCTTGTCTTATTAGAAGAAAACTTTTTAGGTGATTTTTGTGTATATTCTGGTAAATGGCTATAGGTAAATACTGTGCGATTTGCTGTCATACTGAAAAAAAAATAGAGTAAAAAATCCTCTATAATGTAGCTATTTGAATAATATTTGCAAGAGGTTTTTTTTAACGTCCGACAAGCATTACTATAATTCCAATTATTATTCCCGCAGCAACTCAGATTTTTTTTACTGTTTTCCTTTCGTGAAAAATAAGTCTTCCTGTAATTAAACTAAAAATCATCATAAAAGCCTGTTTGAATAACATTACTATTGCGGGTGTAATACTTTTGTATGCCTCAGCAATACAGACATTCCCCATGCCATATAATCAACTTAAACCTCGGTATTTTGTTTTGAAAGTTTTTTTTAATCATTTTATCCCTGCTGTTTTGAGTACAATAGGGATAAAAAGCAGTACTAATGGTGCGTGAATTATAAAATTTGCAGTTTCTGGAGTGGTGTAATGATGAGTGACATATTTGAACGCGATCATCATTCCCATTAATATGATATTTGATAATACAATGTCTCTAATCCCTTTAAATGATAAATCTCTTTTGTATAATCCATATCATAAAGAAATGAAAATAATTCCAATTCCTACAATTTCTAAAGGAGTAATACTATACCCTAATACGAGATCAGACACCAATAAAATAGGTAAGTTCATACATCCTAGTAGGTAAAATACAGAGATTTCTGCATAATGAATTGCTCTGTTTGCGATGGGATAATAAAAAAATCCAGCAACTATTTGGAAAATAAATAATGCGATACTTACTGTTGTCCACTCTACTTTAAATTCTTTGAAAATAATTACTATAATTGCAGAAAAAATCGCAATTCCTAAGGAAATAGAAAGTGCGAACTGATAAGGATTTAAATCGTCTTTCAATTTTTTTTTAATAGTGGTGGATTGTTCCATAAAAAAGGCCCCAATTATCACCAAAAGTAATCCAATAATCATTTTTGTTAGGAAAAATAAAGTTTCTCCATTTTAATCATAGTGATTTCGAGAGGTTCTGTCAATTTTTTTAGAGAAATTTATTCAAAAAATCCGAGCATTTGCTCGGATTTTTAATGTGATTACATTTTCTGATGAAATGTTCTTTCAATTACTTCTTTTTGGTGAGCTTTGGATAATCTTACAAAATTAACTGCGTATCCTGAAACTCTGATTGTTAGTTGAGGATATTTTTCTGGATTTTCATAAGCGTCCATAAGTACTTCTCTATTGAGTACGTTTACATTGAGGTGATGAGCTCATTTTTTGAAATATCCGTCCATCATCGTAGTCAGATTTTTTATCTGTTCATCTGCTGTAGCTCATAGAGACATAGGTACAATCGAAAACGTGTTTGAAATCCCATCTTGAGCGTGTTCATATTCTAGTTTTGCTACTGAATTTAGTGATGCAATTGCTCCTTTTTCGTCTCTTCCATGCATAGGGTTTGCTCCTGGTGCAAATGCTTCTCCTGCTTTTCTTCCATCTGGAGTAGCTCCAGTATTCTTTCCGTACATTACGTTGGAAGTGATGGTAAGCAAAGATAATGTAGGATTCGCATTTTTATAGGTTTTATGTTTTTTGAGTTCTTCTCCAAAAAATTCTTGAATTTCTTTTGCAATCATATCTACACGGTCGTCATCATTTCCAAATTTAGGGAATTCTCCTTCAATTTGAAAGTCTTTTGTAATTCAATTTTCGTCTCTGATTGGTGTAACTTTTGCGTATTTGATAGCAGAAAGTGAATCGGCGATAATTGAAATCCCAGCTATTCAATAGGCGATATCTATTCCATAATTGGTATCTACAAAAGCCATTTGAGCTTTCTCATAGTAGTATTTGTCGTGCATATAGTGGATGAGATACATTGCTTTTGCATATACTCTCGCTACTTCTGACATTGCTTTTTTGAAGTTTGCTAATACTTCGTCGTATTGTAATGCTCCATCAGAAAGTTTTGTGATTCCATCCATTACTTGTGCTCAGGCTTCTTCTTCTCTTCCTTCATTGAGAGCTAAGAGTAAAGTTTTTGGGAGATTGCATCTTGCTCCAAAATGCTGAATACGTTTTCCGATCTCTTGGTAAGAGACACAGCACGCGATACCATAGTCATCACCTCCTCTTACACATTGCATCAAATTATCGTTTTCGTACTGAATGGATGAAGTATCTATAGATACCTTGGTACAGAACTCTTTGAATCCTTGTGGCAATTCTGGTGATCGTAAAACGGTAAGATTTGGCTCTGGACTTGGTCAAAGATTATATAATGTTTGTAAAAATCTGAATGATGTCTTGGTTACTTTGATTTTCCCATCCTGGAAGTGTCCTCCGATTGATTCTGTTACCCAAGTTGGATCTCCTCCAAAAATTTCATCATAAGATCCTGGTCTGAGGTGACGTACCATTCTGAGTTTCATTACCATATGATCGATCATTTCTTGAGCTTCTAATTCGGTGATTAGTCCTGATTGGAGGTCTTTTTCGATATAGATATCTAGAAAAGAGCTTACATTTCCTAAAGACATTGCAGCTCCGTCTTGTTCTTTTACTCCTGCGAGGTAGGCAAAATAGGTAAACTGAATAGCTTCTCTTGCGGTTTTTGCTGGCTGTGAAACGTCGAATCCATACCTTTCAGCCATAATCTTGATTTCTTGTAATGCTCTGATCTGATCGCTTACTTCTTCTCTAAGACGAACTTTTGCATCATCCATCTCCCCAGAGATTGCTTCAAAATCAGCTTTTTTTTCTGCTATTAAAAAGTCTGCTCCATATAGGGCTAGTCTCCTGTAATCTCCGATAATTCTACCACGAGCATAATTGTCTGGTAATCCGGTGACGATATGCTTGGAACGGTAAGTCCTGACTTCTTTGTCATAAACAGAAAATACTGCATCATTATGGTTTTTGGTATATTCAAAAATGTCTTTTACTCTCGGGGAAAGGACAAGGCCTTTCTCAGTAAGTGCATTTTCTACTACGCGAATTCCTCCAAAAGGTTTGATTCCTCTTTTGAGAGGTTTTTCGGTTTGGAGACCTACGATCATTTCTAAATCTTTGTCAATATATCCTGCGGGATGTGAGATAATACTCGAAATTGTATCAGTATCTGCCTCTAAAAGTCCGTTATTTTCTCTTTCTTTGAGTAAAAGTACTTTTACTTCGTCCCAAAGTTTTTTTGTTTTCTCTGTTGGTCACTGGAGAAAAGAAGCGTCTCCTTCATAAGGAGTAATGTTGTCATACACGAATTGTCTAACGTTAAGCATTGTCGAAATATAATAAAAAAGAAATACACAGAAAAGAAATTATACATAACCCGCTCTAAAATGCAAGATTTCTTTATCTAATGTTCTTGACGAGATGTTTTTATGTGGTGGAATTTGCTCTTGACTTTTTTGAAAAAAAGCCTATAATGGAAGGGTAATAAAAAATTTTTAATAAAAATATAAAAATAAATTTAAGGAGAAGAATATGGAACATGATCATTTCTTACGATTGAATGAAATCTTGAAAGAATTTGCAATTTGGTGGGAAAGCCTCTTATTAAAAAAAAAAGAATTTGCTTCACCATTTTTGGAAAAGTTGCAGGATCTGTATAAGAACATTCAAAATGATGCCTCTAAGAGCCAAATTATTACTTATTTGCAGGACTTTGCAAAACAATACTTAATGTATGGTTTTGTATTAGAAGAAGATGACTTTTCTACTTGTTCGTTGTGTCTTTCTCAGTTGAAGCAACTTTTAGAGGAAAAGCATATCCCCTCTGCTTATTCAACTTTATTTTTCTCCCTTTTTGATGAGAAAATGAAAAATAGATTTTTGGCAGAAAAATATCCAGATGATTGGGAAATCTATATAGATCCCAAGTCTCCTATATCAGATTTTTCTGACCATTGGACTCGTATTGTATTGGAGGGAAAAAATGAATAAATTGCTTGAGGCAATAACAGTCGTCACCCACAATATTGCTATCTATAAGGCTATAGATCAGGAATTATCTGATCAAGAAATGGTACTTTTGATGAATTGTTTTTACCAAGAGTATAAAGACCCACATAAACCTTCTTTGACAGCACATGAACTAGAACGTTTAAAACTTTCTTTATATCCTTTGAATGTTTATTTACAGAGTAGAACTGGATTCGGCAATATAACACCTATTTTTGATTCATTATTGAAGGATTCTAAGTTATTCTCCGAATTCTTTGGTTTACAACCAGATCTGCACAAAGAAGCTAGTGATCTTTCCAAAAACTTTATTGTGGAATTTGAAAAATTAGTTAAAAAACATAACCCTGTTGTTGTATAACAGGGTTTTTTCGAAAAACTTAAACCACTTTACCATTATCGAGCTTGATCACCTGATCAGCATATTTTAGGATGTTTTGATCGTGTTCGATCATCAGAATGGTATCTCCTCTTTCGAGAAAGACTTTGAGAACATTTAGGAGACGTTCGATATCTGCCATATGGAGACCTACGGTTGGTTCATCAAGAAAATATACTGAATGTCAGCGGTATTCTTTTAGTAGATGTTTTATCAGTTTGAGACGTTGGCTTTCTCCTCCCGATAAGGTGTGTGCTGATTGTCCCATCTTGAGATATCCTAGTCCGATATCACAGACTAATTGTAGCTCTTCGGTAATATGATCAAGTTCGTGAAAATGTTCTAGAGCGTCGGAGATATACATTTCTAGTACTTCGGAGATGGTTTTACCTCTCCATTTGATCGCCAAAATCTCAGGGCGATATCTTTTTCCGTGACAAAGTTCACAAGGAACATAAGTATCTGGTAAAAATTGTAGTTCTATCTTTTTGTATCCGTATCCATCACAAGCTGGACAGGCTCATTTGTCTGAGTTGAAGCTGAAATAACTTTCAGTAAATCCGTAATATTTTGCTTCAGTTGTCCCAGCGTAAAGTTTTCTAATTTTATCAAACACATTTACAAAAGTAGCAGGACAGGAACGTGGAGTCTTTCCTATTGACGTCTGATCTACATAAATAGTATTGTTGATTTCTTCGTGTCCGTAAATTTTATCTACTGCTAAATCTTTGTAAAATTCCTGTAGAGCGAGATTTTCGAAATGATGATACTCCTCTGCTCTCATGACAGGTGCAGAGAGAATTTCTTCTCGAGAAAGCCCTTTTTTGAGCATTTGGAGACGAATGTAGGATTGTACAAATTTCTGTTTATCATTGAGGAAACGGAAAAGTGTGGTGTACATGAGTGTTGTTTTCCCAGCTCCAGATCCTCCTGTAATGATCGTGAAACTTCCTAAGTTGAACTTTACATTGATATTTTTTAGATTGAATTTTGATGCTCCATTGATATGGATTTGATGATTTGATGGTCTGTGGTTGAAACTGACTTTTATTTCTTTTTCTCCTCTGAGATATTTGGCAGTTAAAGCATCAGAAGTTAAAAAATCCTGATATGTACCGTTGAAAACGAGTTCTCATCAGAAATCTCCTGCTTCAGGACCGATTTCTACTACTCGATCAGAAGCTTCGATAAATTCTTCGTTGTGCTCTACGACGATGATCGTGTTTCCCATTGCTTTGAGCTGTTTTATGGCTTTGATAGCTTTTTGAATTTCTCCGATATCTAGTCCGATAGTTGGTTCATCGAGTACATATACTATTCCTGTAAGTTTATTTCAGAGTTGTTTTGCTAGTCTTAATCTTTGTATTTCTCCTCCTGATAACGTGTCAATTTGCCTGATTGTCATTAAATAATCTAATCATAACTCTTGTATTGTGCTAATTCTATCGATGAGAGGTTTTGTGATGCGGTGTACGAGGATATGAGGCTGTGAAGTATGCTGTGTGAACAATTGGATGATTTTTAAAAGCTGCGAAAGTGGGATTTTCTGGAGATCTCGGATATTGATTTTGAGTTTCCCATCATCAGTCGGGTGTGCAAAAGGAAGGTTTGGAAGTGAAGTAAAAAGAGAAAACTCTTTTAATTCATCGTTAAGAGAACTTTTTTTGCCTGTTTTTTTTGTTCACTCTTTGATTTCTTCTTCTGGGAGCGTCAGAAATACGTGTAAACTCTCTTTTTTTAACTTTGATCAAAAACATTCAGAACAAGGTCTCATCTCTAACATTGCCTGAAAATCTACTGTAAGGACTCCTTTTGCAAATTGTTCTTTGATGATTTCTTCCATTCCTTGATATTTGATATTTACTCGTTTTCCTGCAGAATGGATACGGAGAAGCTCATTGTCTCCATACATAATAATATGTAAAAATCGTTCTGGCTGATCTTTCCATGGTTTTTTTAGGTCGATGGAATATTTTTCGGAGAGCTTTTTGAGGATTGCTTGTCCATAGTTTGAGTCTCTCCAGGGTAAAATAGCTGATTCTAGAGGAGAATTTATGTCTAATATTTTATCAAAATCTACTTTGAGAACTTCTCAAATTCCATGACAATGAGGGCAAGCTCCTTCTTGGCGGTTGGGAGAAAAATGTTGGGTTGTAAACTCTGGATAAGTGATATTGCAGTTAGGACAAAACATTTTGTCTGTAAATCGACGAATTTGATTTTTCTCATTATTCGTTTGCTCGTTTTCTAGATTAGAAGGATTATCTTGTTTTTTATTTTTCACTTTTTTTGACGTAGTGATTTCGATATTTGAGGTTCAGAGTAATTGACCAGATTTTTTTTCCTCTTTTTCGTAGATATTACCGATATTTTCTACTCGTACTCCAAATTTTGTACTATCAGCAAGAATCTTGATGATATCTTCTTTTAATCTCGGCATTCTTTGTTCTTCGAGAGTGATGCGGTCGTATATCCCGAAAATTTTTAGCGGAAAATACTGATCAGGAACAGAGGGCTCTTCGAGATAAAAATATTCGATAGGATCCAGAATTTTTTCTCCTTTTTCGGATGCTGTGAGTAAATATCTCGTAAATCAGCCTCCTTTTTCTACTTTTATTTTATTATGCTTGACGAACTTTGCTAGATCGTCTTTATTTTTCATTTCACTAATTTCTTTGAGTAGGAAAATCTTTTTTCCTAAATATTGTTGAGAGAGGTCGTACATAATCTGCTCAATGGTTTGAGGCTTTATTGTATTCCCACAGTTGTAACAGTAAGAATCTCCTACTTTTGCAAAAAGGAGACGAATGTAATCGTCGAGTTCTGTGAGCGTACCTACAGTACTTCTCGAGTTTCAGCCTTTTTTGTTTTGTTCGATAGCGATAGCGGGAGAAAGCCCAGAACAGTATTCGATATCGGGACGTTCTCAAAGATTGAAAAACTGGCGTAAATATGCTGATAAACTTTCGATATAGCGAAATTGTCCCTCTTTGTAAATTGTATCAAAGGCGAGGGACGATTTTCCGCTTCCAGAGACTCCAGTGATCGTGATGATCTGATTTTTGGGAAGTTCAATATCAATATCTTTGAGATTATTGGTTTTTACTCCTTGGAAAATGAGTTTATCGGAGAGTTCTATGTACTCGGCTGGCTGAATTTTTTGAGAAAGTTTTTTTTTTGCCATAAGAGAAGTTATATTGTTAAACTTTGCGATATGTGAGCAAGCATATCAAAATAAGGAACTCTCTAGGTTTTCGATTGACTAAATAGCAAATCTTTTGAATTTAATGATTTCAAATCCATCAGTAAGTAAATCTTTTACTTTTTTACCTCCATCACGGATGTACTCTTGTTCGAGTAAGACATCATCAGCAAAAGCTTTATCGAGTTTTCCTTGAACAATTTGTTCGATCATTGCTTCTGGTTTTCCTTGTTCTTAAAACCTTCTTTAATACCTCGTTCAGTTCCCTCTTTAATTCCTTGTTCTTTTAGTTCTTCAGTAAATTTAGCTTTAGCTTCGTCTTTCTCGTTTTGAGGAACTTCGTCGAATCTGAGGTAGCTAGGATTCATCGCGGCTACTTGTAATGCTAATTCTTTTGCAATACTTTCATCTCCTGAGAAATAAATAACAGATGCTACTTTGTTCCCTGGATGATTGTATGCGTAGGTTTTGTCTGTAGTTACTAGGATGTCTCCTACTTTTATATTTTCTCCAATTTTCCCTACAAAATCAGTGATGAGACTGTTGATTTCTGATTGAGTGTTTTCTGGTAAGTCTTCGAAAGTATGAGCTTCAGAATTTACTGTATGCAATTTATCAAAAATATTTTGGAAAAGTGCTTGGAAATGATCATTTTTTACAACAAAATCTGTCTCACATAGAAGCTTTAGACCAATAGTTTTCCCGTCAATTGTCTCTACTTTGATCATTCCTTCGTTGGTTTCTCTATCAGCTTTTTTTCCTGCTTTTGCTACCCCTTTTTCTCTTAGGATTTCGATAGCTCTTTGTAAATCTCCTTCTGCTGCTTCTAGAGCTGATTTACAATCACCGAGTGGTGCAAAAGTTGTATCACGAAGCTCTTTTACGAGATTAAGATCTATTTTCATGGTGCGTTTATAATAAAAAATAAAAAACTGATTTTTAGTTTACTTTTTTATCTTGAAATTGCAAGGGAAAATTTGCTTTTTGGAGACCTTGGCAGTATACTCAGGAGAGTTTTACTTTCTTGAAATCGTAGATCTATGCGTAAAAAATCTAGACGTTTTTCTTATAAAACAACTGAAAATCAACGTTTTCGTCTTAGAAAATATGGTTGATTTGCCCTTTTTTCTGCTAAAATGAGACGAATGATTTATGTTGCAATTTTTTTTCTTTTTGGAATCGTTTTAGTAAATTTACATCCAGATAGTAATGTCGATGTTATTCATTATGAAGAGCCTCAGGAAAATGCAATTTTGACATATGTTTTTTATGATTCTTTAGGAGATCCTTATCAGTTTGATGAATCTACCTCTAGATTTGCGTTGAGTTTTTCTGGTCAACATGGTGCCGCCTTTGAAAAAGAAGGAACTTTTTGAAAAAGTTTATTATTTGTAATGCATAGAGAATTATTGTTGGAAAGTTCAGTTTTTTCTTTCCCTTTAATGAGTTCTCTTCCAGAGACTCCTCCTGAAGATTTGGGAGTGCAAATTATTTCTAAATATAAGGCATGTTCTACTCCTTGGTGATATGATTTGCAACATGGAGAAAGTGTTTTGGCTTATGAACAAGAAAAGAATACTTTAAATATTTGTAAAATTCAGAGAAGGGTTTGTTTTGATGGCAAATTGTCTGGTACTTTTAGTTTGCAATCCTGCCAATTGAATCCAAAATATGATTATTTTCAGGAGAAATTTGTAGTATATAATGATTATCGTCCAGTTAATGAACCATTGTCTATTGAATTAAACTATGTAGAATGAAAATCTAAAGATCCTTCTCCTGAAAAAGTTCCTCCTAAAAATCTTACGATTCCAGTGACTACTTCCCCTGTTCCTAAAATGTCTTTATCTCTTACAGGTTCTTTGGCGATTCCGCAAACAGTTGTTGATCAGACAGAAAAACCTACGATGGATTGCGTTACTCCTCGAGGTGAAACGGTAAAAGATGGACTCTTTGTAAAAGCCTACAAACATAAAATAGGAACCAATGATACTCCTTGTGAAGTACAACTAAGGGCGTGTACAGTTGGATTATTAGAATGAACTTATAAATATGCAAGTTGTAATATGATTGATGAAGGAATGGATATTTAATTATTTTGCTCTATTCTTTCAGCAAATACTAACATTCTTTTTTCAGCTCTTCCGATCGGATAACATCACATGAGTGTAAGATATTCTTTATTAAGATGTGCATATTTTAGATAGGTTTCTCCTACTTTTTTGGGATGAACAATTTCTGTTGTGACTACTTTGTAAGTATATAACTCCCCTTCTCGTACGACTTGAATTTCATCTCCTTGTTTAAGATTTGGAATATTGCGAAATACTGTCCCATATTTGTTGTGTTTTCGATACTCTTGTGAAGTATGACCAAAAAGGAAGATGTTTCCTATTTCACCAGGAGCAGGAGAAGTTGGATATTTTACTACTCCATTTTCTAATTCATCACTGAAATCTCCATTTACAAACGCGTCATAATTTTTTGTTTGTCTTTGAACGATTGGAGTATCTATTCATATACTGGGAATCAGAATTCTATTTACTGGTGGTAAGAGATTAAAGGTTAGTCCATAATCATTGAGCTGTTGTGTTAAGAGTTGATCTGTTGTCGGCGCGAGCTCTTTTTCTATTGTAGTTACTTCTCCATAGAGATCGATCAGCTGATTGAGCTCATTTTGCTTGTCTTGATATTTTTTTGTGTTGTAGGCAATGCTTGGTTTCGCATTTGTTTGTGCTTGATCTACTGAAAGTGTTTGTACTTGATGAGGATTGATTTGATCCTCAATTTTATCGGAAACTAATTGAGCATTAGTAAAGAGGTACATCCCTACGAAAATTACTAAAAAAATTGAAATAAAAAGTTTTGCTTCTTTGAAAAACTTAAACAAGTTTGAGGTTTTTTTTCTGTTTTTTTCGTATTCTATTTGGATTTCTAAGTCGGAAAGAGTGTACATAGATGTTTTTATAAGATAAAAAATTATTATTTTATTATAATCTAAAATAGAAAAAAAGAAAAAAAAATCGGTTTTCTTTTACTTATTCTCTTGACATATTTGATTAAGTTGCATCTTCTTGATTTTCTTTGGAAAATTATTATAGTTTTTTGTTAATAAAAAAATAATTATTAAATTTTGTATAAAAAATATAAAAAGGAGAATTAAAGTGGGGAAAATAGCTATAATAATTGTAGCACCTCCTTGTGGAGGAAAGGGAACTCAGTCACAAAACATTGTGCTTAATTATGGATTTCATCATCTTTCTACTGGTGATCTTTTGCGTTCTTCAGTTCCTGATCTTAAGAACCTGATGATGATGAACTCTGGACGATTAGTTGATGATTTTTTTGTATCTTATTTACTAAAAGATAAATTGTCTCATTGCCATTTAGAAAATGTTATTTTTGATGGATTTCCAAGAAATTTAAACCAATTAAATATGTTCCAGAATTTATTAGATCAACATCAATTTATTCAGGTCATCCCGGTTTTTTTAGATGTTTCTGATAAAATTTTGGAAAAACGCTTGGAGGAAAGAAAAAAAGTTAATCTTCGTCCAGACGATCATTTAGAGATTTTTAGGGGAAGAATTCGATCTTTTCGTATCGAGACTCTTCCCGTTATTGATCATTTCAAAGAACACCAAAATTTTATTCAAATTGATGTAAATAATGCTCGCATTACCTCTCATCAAGTTTGGATAAAATTAAATGAACTTTTATTTCCAAAAATTGCAACAATACTTTCTTAAATGACTTCTTTATTTAATGACTTCTTTATTTAAGAAGTCATTTATTTTTTTATAACAATATTTGATTTTCAATCAAAAAATCAGTATACTTTAATCAGTTTTATTTCTTTTTTGTTAAAGCGATGCCAGAAAAATTACTACAAATGCCTACTGATGATGAACTTGTTCGTTATTTTATGGATGCAGCAAATGATGGAGCTCATGATAATATCAAAGGACATATCAAAAATTTGACCGGATATATGGAAAAGGCGAAAGCAGAAATTAAAAAAATTCTGATCTTTACCCCTGAAAAAGGTATTCAACTTAATTTAACTATTGCTACAGGAAATCAGGCCTTGGAAGGAATGATTAATGCGCAAAATTTTATGGTTAAATGAATATTAAAGGGTCTTCTTTCTGTGTTGGCAGATGGATCATTTGGTGGATTTGTGAAAAAAATGAAAATGAGAACAGATGATAGTGTCCCTGTAACTATTGATACTACTACGAGAATTTTTACTTTTTTTCTGGAGAAAATTGGAACTAAATATGTGGTTTGAACTTCTCCTGATGAAGTAAGATTGATGGTTCAGAATCTTTTTGCCTAATCTAAGAATTAATATAGTTTTTTAGTTCTTCTTTTAGAATTTCTGTAAATGCACTATTTATTTGAATAGTTTGTTTTACTAATTCTCATCGTTCCTCTGCCAGAATTTTTATCTTATATTTATTGATGAGATACGAAATTTGAGCAGTCTTTTCGTAAGGATAAATAATATCTATTGTCGTCATAATTTCTGCTGTTATAAGAGGTGCGTTAGCGATTGTTTGTTTTGCGGTTTCGGTATATGCTTGTATTAATCCTCCGACTCCGAGCATGGTTCCTCAGAAATATCTTGTGACAATTAGTAAAATGTTATGTAATTTTTCTCACTCTATAACTGATAATATAGGTTTCCCTGCAGTATTTGCTGGCTCTCCATCATCACTAGATTTTTTTAACTGTGGATCAATGTATGTTATTCAAAATAGATCTTGATGTACTTGTGTTCCTATTCTATAGGCATAACAATGATGGGTAGCATCATGATAAGTTTTCCTGTGTTGAATGAGAATGGCGTCCGCTTGTTCTTTCTGATCTACAGGGAAAAGGTATCAAATGAATTTACTTCCTTTAATTTTGGGGATTTCGTAACTAAAAGGTGTTGAAACTGTGAGATAAGTCAGTAGTTCAGCCATAAAATAACAGAAGTTTTTTATGCAAATAAAATAAGAAAATACTGAAATCAGTCTACTTTTTTGTATCTTTTTTGCAAGTAGATTCTCTTGATTTTAATTATTCTTTTCCTAGTCTTATAGAGAGATTTATATACTTATATTTATTATTCTGTTTTTTATTTCTTTTTTTTTAATATCATGATTGCAATTATTGCTGTGTTAGTTATTTTGGGATTAGTGGTTTTAAGTCTGTATAATACGATTGTTCGTCTAAAAACGACGAGAGATAACGCACTTTCTGATATCGCTGTACAGATGAAAGCGAGATTTGATCTTGTGGAAAATCTCGTAAATACGGTAAAAGGATATGCGAAACATGAAAAAGAGACGCTAAATGAAGTTATTGAGGCAAGGAATCAGTTTACTTCAGCAAAAAATATTCAAGAAAAATCTGAAGCAGATGCTATGTTAACTGGTGCTTTAAAGAGTGTATTTGCTTTGAGTGAAAGTTACCCTGACCTGAAAGCTAATCAGAATTTTCTTCAACTTCAGACAGAATTGAGTGATATTGAAAATAAGATAGCTGCTGCGAGGAGGTTCTTTAACTCAACTACTAAAGAATATAATACTTTGATTCAGCAATTCCCAGCTAATATTTTATTTAAAAAAACTCCTGAAACATTTTTTGAGGGAGAAGATGAAATTAAAAAAGCTCCAAAAGTTGAATTCTAATTTTGTTGCTTTTTTAATGGATATCCAAGAATTTTTTTCTGGATTTGTAATTTTTTATTTTCTTTTTTAATCAATAATGGCAGCGTATCAAGGAATGCTTTGATTTAAAAAAAATAATGAAAGAAAAACAGTTTTGCTTCTCATTTTATTTCCGATTTTGCTTTTTTTAGTCAGCTTTTTATTGATTTTGTTTTTTTGAACGGAATCTGCTCCAATAAATAATGTAAGACTTAACCAAGCACTCCTAGCAACTGAAGAAATATTTATTATCTTGTTGCCGATTATTTTGATTCGATGAGTGATTGTATTTTTTTTCCAAAAACAGATTATGTTTTCTTTTTCTGGAGCTAAAGAAATTACGAGAAAAGATCATCCAGAAGTTTATAATATCGTCGAGAATCTCTCTATTTCTTGTTGATTAACTACTCCAAAAATCTGAATTATTCCCTCTCCGGGATTGAATGCTTTTGCTACATGATGGAGAGAAAAAGATTCATGGATTGTGTTTACTAGTGGATTATTAGAGACATTAGATAAAAGAGAAATTGAAGCTGTAGCAGCACATGAGCTTTCTCATCTTATTAACAAGGATTCAATGCTGATGTTGGTGACGGTTGTGTTTATTTGAATTATTTCTATATTGTGAGAGATTCTAATTAGAAACTCTTCGAAGAATAGTGATAATAAAGGGAATTTCCTACCTCTGATT
>CAZEFV010000001.1:15887-22390 GCA_964511595.1 uncultured Candidatus Peribacteria bacterium | reverse complement strand
TTTTTTCTTGTATTTTTTTTCTTTTTTAAGAAGAGATTCTTTACTTCATGCAATAAAAAAAGATGTATTTTTCACCGAGATATCCCGCCATATACCATCGTAGAATCTGTTGTATAACCTCTTTTTTCGCAATCTTCAAAAATACTTTCATTATATTGTGTCGTCAATACAATTACCTTTATTTTAAGATGTAATTCTTCATGGAGATACCTCGTGAATAAGTCAATAAATGGTTTGCTAATAATAGCATCACCAATTGCATCCCTACGATTGATATAAATTGTTTCTATATGGTCAAGATTGATTGGCTTTTGTTTTGTAAAAACCTTTTCTAGGTTTCAAATACTGATCCCTAAATAGATAAAGATTCTTCGTATAGTAATTTTTAGAAAAGGTAGGATATTCATCTGGAAGTTATTTTTTAGTAATCACGGCTAAAAGATAGTGACTATACACTACTTTAGAGGAAAATTTTCCAAAAACTCTCATAGTAAAGAAAGATGAAATCATAAGACACCCCCTAATTAATTTTAAAATTATTTCTTTGATAATATTATGGACTCCTTGTTTGACATCTATGCTAGGAGAGACCGCATACATCTTAATTTCGATATCCTGTGGGGTGTTCCAAAGAAAAGCTTCCGTTAAACTTTTATCAGTAAACGGGGTCATATGTGAATAATCTGCGAAATATACATACCTTCCTAAACTATTACCCATATTTGGAACCTCAATAATAATTTTTCCTCATTTTTTAAGAGATTGTACTAATAATGGGATAAGCTCATTTATGTATTTTTTTTCCATATGTTCTAAGACATGCTTCATAACTATTAAATCATAGGTTTCTTTTTTATCTTTTATTCGCTGTATAGAATCCACTAAATGTACCGTGAAGTTTTTTGTCATAGGATTCTTTTGAAGATTATTTACCACACTCTCCGAAATGTCGACTAATTCAAAATTAGAAAAAGAAAGATTCTTTTTTTTGAGAATATACATATCAAAAACTCCATTTCCTGGTCAAATATCAAGAATCTTGGCGTCTCCTGTTAAATGCTCTAAATGTTTATCATAATATCTAAAATAGGTAGTTGAAATATTTTCTTGTTTGACATTCAAGTTTATTGGAGCATTTATATCTCAATATCTTTCTAAATTCATTTAAATTAACAAAAAGGGATAAAATAATCATACTATTTATACGTTTCTAAAATTTTTTGAATCATTATAGTTGTACTATTATCTTCTACAATTGGTATTGTGAGCACTTTTCATCAGTTTTCTACCACTTCTTTATATCCCACAATATCTTCTATATTATAATCTCCTCATTTTACTAGTATATCCGGCAAAAGAGTTTTGATAGCTAGCAATGGCGTTTCCTCATCATAAATATAGATGTAGTCGATCCATCTAATTGCGTCTAACATTTTTGCTCTAAAATCTTGTGTATTGATTGGTCTTCCAGGTTTTTCTTTTCGATAAGGAGAAGAATCTCCATTTATACCTACCACTAGAATATCACCCATTTTTTTACTTTCTTCAAATGTTTTAATATGTCATGGGTGAAGAAGGTCAAAACAACCATTTGTCCAAACAATTTTTTTTCATTGTTGTCTACAGTTTTTGAGTTCTTGTGCTAAAGACATCACATTGTCAAATATCCTCATTTTTATATGCCTAAAAAATAAATTATATTACTCCATATCGCAATAGATTCTCTATATTAACATTTGCCTGAGCAAGTTTTTTTACTTTTAATCGATGTTTCGCAGATTCATTAAATCCTAGCTCTGTGGCATAAGCAACTCGTCCATCTAAAAAGTCTTCTAAAAGCCCTAAATCTGCTAACTTTTTTAGAGATTGTTGCATTTTTGTCTGGGGAATGGATTCTGTGGACAAAGATAACCATTGAGTCAGCTTTTTTATCTCTTGTTTAAGTTCTGGATTATCTTTGAATTGTTTTGAAAGTTTAATTAACATACCAGGTTTCCCCATCGCCATATTGAGTAGAAGTGCATGAAAACTTTGATCATTGGAACTTGAAATTCATCCGATATCTTTTGCAAATGTTTCCATTTCCTGTTCAGATAAAGGAAAAAAAGAAATCTGAATAGAACGTGAAAGGATCGTGTCTAATACCTGTGAAATATGCGTTGTCGTCGCAATGATGAAACGTCATGGTAGTGGTTCTTCTGCTGTTTTTAGAAAAGCATTCATCGCGGAGAGCGACATTCTTTGGATATTCTCAATCAAAACAAACTTCTGCGGAGCAAACCCTGACTGTTGTAACCAAAGGTTTAACTCACGCACTCCGTAATTTTGATGACGCGTTCCATCCAAAAGTTCAATTATTTGGTTTGATGAGGTGATTTCTACTGGGATGGTCTGTTCTTTCCCTAAATCAGAAGAATAATCTTTTAGAAAAAGCAGATCACTGTAGGTGAATTCCCCTAAAATTTCGTGAATTACTTGCTGAGCATGAGCAGATTTCCCGATCCCTTCTGGTCAAACTAACAAAAAAAACTGGGGACCACTCCCCTTCTGGATTGTAGAATTGATAAATGTTTTTAATGTCTGCACTGCTTGTCCGTTTCAGATCAGCATAAACAAGTATTTTTAAGTAAAACTTTACCTTTGTGAAGAGTAAGCTTTTTATACCTGTTTTCAAGGGGAAAAAATAGCAAAAAACTCCTCTTGATTTTTTCTTAAAAATATGTATAATATATTTTACTATGTCGTACACTATTTGGATTATTTTTGCTATTATCTTGTTGTTGTTTGTCTTTTTGAGGAGATATCTCAAAAGACTGATTTTTATTATTATATTATTTATACTTGCTATTTTCATTTATGGTTTTTTTAACCCAGAAGGAAAGGAAGCTTTTTTAGCTAATTTTATCGATTTTTCTCCTTCCAAAGATGTTCCTTCCATAAATATTTCTAGTACTATGACTTGAGAAGGGCTCATATTATCCTCATGAGACAGATTCTCTACCTGAGAGATTATTTTTTCTAACTCTGGCGATCTGCTTTCCAGTCTCTCCAAGGGGGAATCTTTTTCAAAGGTTTTTTTAACGGATACGGATGTAGAGATAGCTGCAATTATGCAGATGATGAGCCGATATATTAAAAATGCAAATGCTGAGATAGAACCCACTGATCAAGAAAATCAAAACTTTCCAAATAATGAAAAATCTACCATCCAAACTTCTCAAGTTACGAATAAAACAAATCTAGAAGAAACTAAGCTTGGACTAACTTCTGCAGAAATTGAACATACTAGATGGCTCTTTGAAACTATTACTGAAGAGCTGTAATTTTCTTTAAAGAAAAAGAGGAATTATTCCTCTTCGTCTTCATCAATTTCTAGATATGATTCATCTTCATACTCATCATCTTCATCGCCTAGATCATCTAGAAATAACTCATCATCTTCATCTTCAAATCCCTCTTTTTTTGTATCAGATTTCTTTTTCTCTTTTTTAGTATTTTTACCAAAAATTTCCATTTTTTCGATTTCATCCTTGATACCTAGCATATGTTGCAGACCAGGATGGTCTTTTAACTTAAGGATTACCTTTTGTTCAATTTGTCTGACTCTTTCTCTCGTCACATTAAATTCTTCTCCAACCTGTTCTAGTGTATATTTTGGACCATCTATTCCATATCTCATTTTTACGATTTTTGCTTCCCTTTCTTCGAGCATTCATAAGATATCATCTAGGTTTTCTCTAAGGATATTCCTTTCTGCTAAATGATCTGGCCTAATGGTGTTGGAATCCTCGATAATGTCGGCTAAAGTGTCTCTTCCCTCATCTCCAATTTCACGATCAAGGGATACTGTTCAGAAGATCACTTCTTCCAGTTTTTTAATCTTTTTTAGAGGGAACCCTAATTTGTCTCAGATTTCTTTACTAGTCGGTTCTCTTCCAAGTTTTTGAAATAGAAGCTGGTATGTTTTATGATAATTAGTGATTTCATCGATCAAATGCACAGGTATTCTTACGTGTCTACTCATATCTGCAATCGCCTTGGTAATAGACTGTTTGATCCATCGAGTCGCATACGTAGAAAATTTAAAATCCTTATCGGGATTAAATTTTTCTATTGCTTTTATCAGTCAAATATTCCCTTCTTGGATCAGATCAGAAAAACTCAATCTCCCACCAAAATAACGTTTTGCAATAGAGATTACTAATCTTAGATTAGCCTCTACGAGTCTTCTTTGAGCATCTTCGTCTCCTTTTTTAATTTTTCTCGCTACTTCCTTTTCTTCATCAGCGGTTAAGAGAGGAATAGATGAGATTTCGTGAAAATATAATTTGATAAAATCTTTATATTGGATATCGGAGACTGCATCCTGTTTTTTATCACTATTATAGAGTGATATTTTTCCGATTTTCGAAGTCTTTTTCATTTGTTTCACATCTTCCCCTAGGACCTCTTCGATAGTAATGATCACAACCCCTAGTTTTTCAGACAAATCAAAAAATCTCTCAAAGAACTTTACTTTCCCATCCATATCATCGATCTCTGAAATAATGTCTTCTTCACACACTTTCCCCTTTTCTACACCTGATGCTAAGAGATTTTGCATCCCTTCAGGCAATTCTGCAATTTCCTCTTTATATTGCTCCCAAATCTTCTTTTTTGCTTTATCCATAGGATCCTTCAATACAAATAAAAAGCTGATTATATTAATGATACCCCGATATACTTCAGGATACAAAATCTTTTTAAAAAAAACTTTCAAAATATTTGACAAAATGCGAAAAATGTATACAATATGTCTGTGTGGTAGAACCTTACTTCTGTTGGAAACGACAGAAAAGAACGATAAATTCTTAGGAATTTATCGTTTTTTATGATGCAAGGGACTATTTATTTTTTTGTAGTTTTTTTTGGTGCAGCTGGAGTTTTCTTTTCTGGAGCGGGTGCTTTCACTTTAGTGGTAGTAGTTTTTTTAGGAGCAGGGGTATTTTTAAACAAATGAGAAAGTGGTTCGTTAAAAAAACCACTGATCAGTAATCCTCCAATCAATAGCAAGATAATTCCTCCAATTAAATCTCTGAGAAACCACAAACCCCAAGCAAATAACAAAATACCTACTACTGTAGTAATCTTTTCTTCTACACTAGAGTGAGTTCGTCGTCCTCCTACGTCTTGAGCCGTTTCTTTTACTTCATCAAAAATTTCAGTCACTTCGTGAGGAATTGTGTTGTGAGGAATTGTGTTTTTTTTAGTCGCCATAAATGGAAAAAAATTAGGAAATAAAGCTGAAATATCACTAGGTTAGTTAATTACGTATTTTAGGTAGGTTTTCAAGGGATTTCTTGTTTTTGCAGTTGACAAGAGATGGATATATTGGAAATATTGATTTTGTCAGTCTCTTTATATTCAAAATTAACTTTCTACTCTTTTTGCTGAATAATTATTAATGAGAAAACATTATTTGAGATATCCATTTACAAAGCTTTTCCAATCCATAGCTTTTTTCCCTTCAGGTTTTACTACTATTTCTTTTACTGCAGGATTGAGTTTCCCATTTTCTGCCAGCAAACCATTTTTATGTATTTCAAAGAGTGCTTCATCCAGTAATAATTCTTCAATAACAATTCTTTTGTCTTGCCAAATAAACCGTGGTTTTGGCCGCAGAAAAAAAGCACGATATTTAGTATAAATACTCTCTAAATTGTCTAGAGATAGCACAAAAAAACCATCAGCCTTTTCTATCTTTTTGGTCATAATGACTTTGGATTCATCTTGTTTTTCTGGAGTTAGTTTCCTTTTTGCTAGATCTCGTAAGGTAGTAGTGAGAAATTTTGGGCCTACTTTTGTGAACGCTTGGATTAGCTCTTTGACTGTTCGATGAAACTGAAGAGGAAAAGAAAGCTGATCAATAATCTCTCCGGTATCCATTCCTGCATCCATCTTCATAATTGTAAGTCAGCTTTGTTTCTCTTTTTGTAAAAAAACGCTTTGTAGAGGCGATGCACCACGATATTTTGGGAGGAGAGAACCATGTACATTGATCGCGCCCAATGTTGGCATATCTAGGATAGACTGAGGTAGCAACTTACCATAGGCGATTACGATAAAGAAATCTGCTGATTTTGTCTCTAACCACTGCTGAAAAGATGGATCTTTGAGTGTAGCTGGAGTCTGGATATAGTCAGGATTTCCTTCTTTTGAAAAAATTGGTAAAGCAGAGGCGGTTTTTTTGATGATATTTTCCTGCATTTGTAATCCTCTACCAACGGGTTTATCCGGCTGAGTCACGATGCCTACAATCTCAAATCTCTTGTCTTGAGCCAACTCTTGTAAAAAAGGGACTCCAATTGGAGCTCAAGAAAAGAAAACTACGCGATAATGACTAGGATCATAGATGGTCATAGGCTTGGAAGTGCAATGTAAAACTCTGTTTGTGATCTTTTTTATACTTTGAAAGATTAGGAGAAAAAAGACTGGTTAAAAAACTTTCAAAAAAGTATGAACTT
>CAZEFV010000001.1:10379-15877 GCA_964511595.1 uncultured Candidatus Peribacteria bacterium | reverse complement strand
ACTTTGAAAGAAACCATATCTTTGTAAACATTGAGTAGCATACAGGGAGCAATGAGGATGGTGAGAACAGACTTTCCCCTTTAAAACTGGACTGAAGATACCTTGATCTGGGGAAAGGGTTTTTTGGTAGCATTGGATGAGTTTTATGGTGATGACTGCTACTAGATGATCGATCCAATGGAGCAACTTTGTGAAGATTTTCATTATATGAAGGTAGTGAAGTTGACTGGGAATTCAAGATAAAAAAATACTCTCCTCATTTTTATGAAAGAGAGAGATTTATAAAACGTCAGTTTAGTTTTTTGGTATTAAAGAAATACACTGATGATATTTTCGATATTAAGACAGCAATGAGCGTTATGATGTTAGAGGCGATTAAAAGTGCAGTAACAATATCAGAACTTATTGGGAGCGTGATAATGATAATAACCTCAACAATAAGGATAAACAATAGGATCAAGTACATCTTCTCACTTTTTTGCGCTTTCTTCTTATTTACAAAATGACCGTTCATTTTATTTTCGATGAATAATATCCAACTTAAAAAGTAACCAACTATAATTGTAATTATAGTTGTAATTATAGTTGTATAGAATAGTTCTGGGGATTTAATTAATAATACCAGCCTCATTAATAATACCAGAATCATTAATAATACCAGAAATATGACAATTAATATTGCTTTTACTCCGTTGAGTATAGTTATTTTTTTGTTTTTTCCATTTTTTTCCTTCCTTGAGTTTGGCAACTCTAATAATTATTTTCTTCTTTCTATTTATGGGGAATTCTGAAAGTTTTTGTTATACATTTGTTATTTAATTTTCTGTTTTTTATTTTTTATAATAATCAATATTTTTTAAAAGTCAAGTGGAAGTTTTTGGCTTATTCCTTGTTTTTTCTAGTCACATTCCTATAATATTTTTTATATAAATTTTATTTTTCCTCATTTTACATGAAAAAGATACTTTTATTGTTATTCTGAGCTGTTATTCTGTTTTGAAACACCTCTACAGCTCTTTTTGCTCAAAATGAATTTAGATTCTGACAAGATTTAGGGATCATTAGTTCTCATGTCTCCTATGACTCTACTAACCAGCGTCGAGCCAAAGAAGATGTCGTAAGACGAGAGGCACCTCAGATTTTTATGAGACTTGCTGATCATCTTAAAGTTAATTTACCTACTTCTAGTAGTCGTTGCAATTTCTCTGATATTGGAATTCGTCAGGTTTCTGATACTGTTGCTCAACAGATCCAAGAAGCGTGTAAAATAAGTATTTTTAAATGAACCTATGGAAAATTCTATCCCAATGCATATTTTACAAATGCAGAGGCTATCACATCTGTTATCCGTATTACAGATGGCATTCAGAGAGAGACTAATGTTGTCCATTGGTCAGAGCCTTACTATAAATTAGCGAAACAGCAATGATTACTACAAAACAATAAACTCTCTAGGAAATTTATTCCTATCAATAGATGAGATCTTCTTGCTCTTATTCTTTCTGTATCCGATATACCTCCTTTATTAAAATCTTCATGTCCAGAGATCGAAATATTGAAACAGTCTGCTCAGAAACTCTATACTTGAACTCAACTTACAGATATGCTCGTAAAATTAGATAAGCAATGTGCAGATAGTATGACAGGAAACTCATTCAATACTGGCTCCAGTTCAAAAACTATAACTGGATCTACAGCAACAGGATCTGTTTCTGGAGTAGTTAAGTTTTATGCTCCTATTTGTGATAAATATTTTTCAGTCCTCAATTGTGCCATAAAATCTCAAGTTCCTATAAACAAACAATCTGCTTATAAGGATGGCATTACAAAAACTATGAAATCGCGGTCTGCACTCTCCTCTGGTCAGCAACAAACCACTTGTCAATCAGCTCGAGAAAAAAATATACTTCCTGAATCTTCAACCTATAAATCTTATGGTTGTTCTCTTTAGTCTTTTATCCTTTTTTTTATCCTCATGTCATTGTTACTTATTATTATAGGAATTGTGTTATTTATGATTCTGATCCTTTTACATGAATTGGGGCATTTTCGAGCCGCGAAGAAAACGTGAGTGAAAGTTAATGAATTTTGAATTGGGTTGCCTCCAACTATTTGCACTTTACGAACAGATAAATCTGGAACAAAATATACACTTAATGCTATCCCACTAGGAGGATATTGTGCATTAGAATGAGAAGACCCTACCAAGCCGGAAACTTTTTCTGCGAAAGATAGTTTTATTGCTGTTCCTTTTTGGAGAAAACTTATTATTATTCTTGGTGGAGTCACGATGAATATTCTCACTGCATGGATCCTTTTTACGGTGCTATTTGTACATGGGACACAACCTCTTGGGATTAGTTCTAATGAAGATTCTAGGAGTTATCTCATGCCTTCTCAAACTTTTCTTGAAGAAAAAGGCTTTTTATCTGGATCGGTATACTCTGGAGTAAAGGTTACGGATGTATTATCTGATTCTCTTGCTGATACTCATGGGATTGAGAAAAACATGGTTATTCATCGCTTAAATAATATCTCGGTAGATATCAATAATTTTTCTACTATGATTGCTTCCTTTTCTAACCAGACTTTTACTTTGGATGTATGAGATGAAGAAAGAACAATTACAATTAGCTGTCCTGAACAATGCAAACTATGAGTAGCTATTATTCCTAATACAGATCTCGAAATTTTAGATATAAAATTCTGACTTTGAGATGCTATGCTTGCAGGATTTCAAGAAATTGGTGCTGAACGAAAGCTGACCTTTCAGGCTTTTGGTTATTTATGACGCTGATTATTTTCTTTCGATAAGGGGAAAATTAAGGATGCATTTAATACTCTTGCAGGTCCTGTAGGAGCTATAAAAATGGGTGAGTTTTTTTATGAAACATGAGGTTGGATCGCTTATCTTGCGTTTGCTGGGATTATTTCATTGGCTTTAGCAATTTTTAATCTTTTACCAATTCCGGCGTTAGATGGTGGTAGAGGTATTGGAGCAGCTCTTCAGGCTCTATTTAAAATAAAACCAGAAAAATATTTTAAAGGAGAAGGATACGTAAACGCTTGTGTATTTTATTTATTGATGGCTCTGGGCGTGATAATTATTCTTAAAGATTTGGTTGTTTATTGGGGGATTCCTATTCCTTTTATTGAAGGATAACTTTCCATTGACTTTTATGTACTTTTTCCTATGGTCATCGGTGTGTTTTAATGCCTTATTATATTTTCTATGGATAATCAAAAAAAAACGCTCTCTTTTTTAGGAAAACATCTGATTATTGTAGTAACATGAGTTGTTTTGGCGTTATTATTTTCATGGATTGCCTACGAAGGATCATGGATGGAGACGAGCATTCTGTCATTGCAAGAAAGAGCAAAAATACGTGATTTACATCGAGATGCAGCATATAAAAAAGTTGATCATACGATAGAGGTATTTATCTCTGAATCTTTGTATTCCTCTCATCAGCTTTTTATCTCTTTTTTACATAACCCTAGTGATTTAACGATTCTCACATGAGCGATCACCTCCCCATATCAATGGGAGTTGATGTCATGAGAACGTGGTCAATTATTGATTAAAGTTAGTGGGGTTGAGGCAGGAGATATCGATGAATGAATACTCATAGTCCCTTATTCATGAGAAGATCAAGATATTACATTAGAATTTGTATCTCCACAAGCACTGGGACATGCAGGTGTAGCTGTTTGAAAACTTTAATTAACTCCTTTTTTATTTTTCTCTATGAAAATAATGAAAAAAAGCTGATTGTTCGGATTATTATGACTGATGATTTTAGGAGGGATAGCTGTTGCACAGGTTCCGACGGAGACTTTCGAGGTAGTCGTAAATCCGGCATTCTTTCAGATAAACCAATCTGTTGATGTTACTATTACAGCAAAAAAGAATGGAGCTGTAAATACTGCATATACTGGTATGGTTTGGTTAAGCATTAGAAATTGAGCTGTAGACTTACTACCTAGTGAACGCACTCTCCCAACTAATTGACGATATCAATTTCTACCTAGCGACTTAGGGACCAAGACCTTTTCTAAAGGGGTTACAGTTAAAAAAGTAGGTAATTTCAGTTTTATTGTGGAGAACTTTGAACAAACAATTTCTGGAGCAAGTAGTATTTCTGTCGTTTGAGAAGGAGCTTCTATTACCAAGTCTATTGATATTCTCTCTCCCGCTCCCTATGGTAAAGTAGACAAATCTATTACAACCTTAATCGCTACGGCCCCTGATCTTCCTAATGGATATGCTTCTATTTATCTCAATTGACGTGTCGTAGGAAATGAAATTGTTGATCCAGATGGAAGCATCATGCATACTCTTACTAATCTTATTTCATGAGATAACACGGTATATATTGTGATTACCGATGTGAACGATAAAGAGGTGGGGAAATCGGATGAAGTGACTTTTATTTATGAAAGTTTGGGAGATGATCAGCTTTTTAAAAGCCTTACCTTTACTCCAAATGAGAATATAAGACTGAGCGATTATGTAACTTTCGAGGTTAAAACTGATCCATCAGTGAATGAAGTTTCTTTGATATTAAGCAATAATCCTGGGACTCAAATTCCTATGACAAAAAAAAGAGATGGAGAATTTATCAAAGAGAACCTTATGATGGTCTCTACTGGGAATATTCAGATAGACATCGCTCTTACTTCTTCTCCTACTCAGAAATTAACTAAAACAGGGGTTGCTACATTGCATGTGAGCAATGAAACGCTCATTCACAATGTACAGACGTATGCTATTGATTTACAAAAGCTTTATATGAGCTGGGAAGTTTCTGGGATTCCTACTTCTGGATTTCAGATAAAATACTGAGCTGATGAAACGCACCTAGATAGAACCTATACTCTTGCAGAGACTGGACTAATTTTTAATGGAATAGATACTACACAAACTCGAGTATTTCAAATGATTCCTATTTATGCTCCTATAAATGGGCAAAATCAGACTCAACTCACTGGAATAAACACTGGGACAACTGTTTCTTTACTCAGTAGTCAACCTCATGGAGCTCCTAGTGATTTTTTCCGTTATCATCCGGGACTTAATAGTTGATCGATCGATATTACAAGTTATTCTGGAGTGATCGTAATTGATAATGGTGCAGTTCATACTGGGATGATTGACTCTGCTCCACTTTGTACTATCCAGTGAATTAGGGTTACTACAAAAAAAGAGTGAGATAAATATTATCTTATTCGAGATGCAGTGAAAAATGCTAAAGTCTACACTATCTACTCTTCCGACACCAACGACATCAATACTAGGATAAAATTAACAGAGACGACAGATACTAAATATGAATATCCTTTTGATTATAATGCAAAAGAAGATGTATATGCATATTTTTGGGTAGAGGCTATTTGTGATGATGGACAGAAGTTAGATCTTGCAGGTGCTACAAAAGCACATGTTTGACCTGTTGAAGACCTGCTTCTTTTGATTTTTATTTCTTTATTGATTTATG
>CAZEFV010000001.1:0-10326 GCA_964511595.1 uncultured Candidatus Peribacteria bacterium | reverse complement strand
CTATAGATACAGCGAATAAAGTATGCTAGGTACTCTTTGTTTGTAATAAAAACTTTATTTTTCAACAAAAATCTATGTCTCAATTTTTAAAAAAATATACAGAAAAACAACTCAAATCATTTTCTACACAATATCAGAAGAAACATCCGCTTTCTCAGCTTCCTCTTTCTCTTTTTTCTCTTCCTCCCTCTCAAAACCTTCATTCTGGAAACTTATATGCTTTGATCTGGCACCAATTTTTATCGAAATGGGATCCTCTGCTATCCTCAGAGATCGCTTTCTTATGGTCACCAAAGGATCTACTTTCAAAATATCAAGCTTGGAAGTTTTTTCTTGAAAAAAACCAACCTCTCTCGAGCATAAACAACTGAAAACTCCAGAAATATCTTGAGTCAAAATCTCTAAAAAAAACTAAAGCAAATCAAAAAATGATTGAAAGTTATGTAGGAGATCAGCATTCTTTTTTCTCTTATGATGAAGAGTTTGAAACTTATCTTCAAAAAGTTTTCACGGATTTACAAGCTCGTGGTAAACTTATAAAACAACGACAAATTGCTTACCAATCGTTTGATCTTCAAAGTGTCATTCCGCAGAAAGATATATTATGGAGGAAAGAAAAAAAAGCTTGTTATACCCTTACTTATTTTGTAGATACTAAAAATCATAGTCTCCATATTCCTGTGATTGAGCCTGATTTTATTTTTTGAGATGTCGCACTTCTCGTACATCCTAAAGATAAAAGGTATAAAAAACTGATAGGTAAAAAAGTACTTATCCCTATCGTCAATAAAAAAATTCCTATTATCTGAGATGATTCTATAAATACCACAAAAGATAATGGGATAAAAAGAGTTACCCCTTGTGAGGACGCTGAAAGTATTTTCTTTGCTCAGAAATATAATCTCCCTCTCGATCACTTTGTCTTGGATGATGAAGGTAATTACACAGAATATGCAGGAGAGTTTTTTGCGGGTAAATCTCGCAAAGAATTTTCTAAAAACATTCTCCAGACTTTGAGAGATTTTAGAAATCGAGTACCTACTCCAGAACAACAAGAGATAGAGCTTGAAATGCCTTATTATCGTTTTGGAGAACTTCCTCTCACTCCTTGCCTTAGAGAACTTCTTACCATTGATGTTGAAGAGGAAAAAATACGACTCAAAGAAGCTATTGAACAGGAAGAGCTCTTTCATGAGATGAAAGACGAACTACTTGGAGCTTTTTCTCTGATTGACATGAATTATTGAGAAAAGAAATCGGCTTTTTATCTCCCTTTTTTAGCTTCTCAAGGGAAATCTCTTAGCCCTATCTGTATTTGTGAAGAGGGAAAGTTTACTGATATTTTAGAAAAAGTATTAATCCAAAAGCTCATTTTAGGAAAAGAGGTATATAATCATATTCTCTGTTACCCAACAGCGACGAATAGTAAAGGGGAAAGAATTTCTTATACTACGCTCCATAATACAGAATTTTTCGATCTGATTACACAATTTGGAAATGAGGCTACAATCCTATCGACACTTGTACAGAAAAATCAAGATCTGTGATCGTTATGGATGTATAAAACCTTTTTACACCAACTACGAAACGGGGTAAGATATTTTTATCAACAGAGAACGGAACAATATACTTGGGAATCTGCTTGTGCTATTGTAGAAAAAGAGGGGAAAGAGAGTGATCATTGGATTTTATATGAGATGAAGGATATGTTTGAAAAATACCGCATGATCAAGCACCCTCAAATAATGCTCTCTTTTTTTCCGGAACTTCAGCTCATGATTCAAAAAAAAGTTCTTTCTCGATATTTGGAAGTGCAAAAAATACAAAAAAATCCTGCTGGTTCTGCTACATTACACCTTGTTTTTTCTCTTATTTTCTCTCTATTGGAGCCACTAATACCTACCTATATCCAAGCATTACGTTTTCTATCAAGAGTGGACTCCCCTGTTGGAGAGTTTCCAGAAAAAACCGTAAAAAGATCTGCTCCTGAGGTACTTATTTATGATATTTTTGATCAGATTAACAATTTTAAACATTCACTTCATATACCTAAGCATCAACATATTAATATTATGTTTAAAGCTGATAAATATTCATTAGAAATTGCAAATAGATATCAAGATGTGCTTAAACAGCTATTACATATTGATGATATACAAGAGCAGAGAATGCATGAGACTCATCCACAAGATTATGCTATTATTGAATTTTCGACTATCACATTATGAATTCAGGCAGTTAAAACTCCTCTTACAACTCCAGAATCTATGCCCGAACTCTCTTCAGCTACTCTTTTGGCTGACTTGGAAGATGAATATCAAAAGCTTTTGGAAAAAAGAGAAATCATAAAGATGATTATTCTCAATGCGACTAATGCTTGACTCTGAGACTCTCCAGAAATTCAATCTAGAAGACAGGAACTCGAAACTTTACAAGATCGTATAGATCGTTGCTATGAAAAACTTTCCTTACACCGTAGTATACACCAATAATCGTAATGCTTATGCTAAAATTCAAGAGGATGGAAGTTTACTTTTTTCTATTCCTCAAAGGTGTAAATATAATGAAAAAATATTTAATGCTCTTCTTGAACAAGGAGAAAAACTTTTTTTTCGTCATTCTCAGCGTCCTCAACTTCAAAGATGGGATGAGAGATGATTACATCTTTTTGGTGAAAAAGTAGGCTGGGAAGATACTCCGATTTCTTTTTCTGATTCTACTGTCATTAAAGAAAAATATTTAAAAACTCAGCTCTATGAATATGCTATAGAATGGGTTGAGATTTTTACTCAACAGATTGGAGTCTCTTGTTTCTCTCTTTCGATAAGAAAGGCAAAATCTAGATGGTGATCTTGTTCTCATGATGGTAAGCTGATGCTGAATCTTTCCTTGGCTCATCTTCCCTGAAAATATATTCAATATGTTATTGCACACGAAGTTGCACATCTTTTACACCACCATCATCAAAAACCTTTTTGGGAATTAGTAAAAAAGCTCTTTCCTACATATATTGATACAAGAAAAGAGCTTAAAAAACTGAATATTTTTTAGAATTACTACTTTAAATAATAGAGATAGAGGTTTTCTTGTTTAAGCATTTCTGCAACCTCACAGACTTGTTCCAAGGTTACAGCTTTGATATTGTCTAATTTTTGTTCTAATGTTTCGATTTTCCCGTAATGTAGATACTGAGATCCTAAAAAATTCACCATCTGATCTGAAGTTTCTATTCCCATTTGCAAAGTCCCCAAGATAGAAGTTTTAGCATTATTGAATTCTTCTGGTAGAATATTTCATGAAGCAAGATCTGCAATCTCTGCATATATTTTTTCTACTCAAAAATCAAAACGTTCTTTATCAATTCCTGCAGAAATGAAAAAGTCTCCATATTCTGGGCAAGATTCATAAGCTGCTTTAATATAATAACATAATCCCCATTTTTCTCTCACATTTTGGAACAATCTAGAAGACATATTCCCTCCTAGGATATTTGTAAATACCGTCGCTGCATGTCTACGTTGATCAAGACCATTTACGCCAACAGCAGAAATGATTAGGTGATTTTGTTCTGTCTTTTTAGTAGTACTTTCGATTGCAGTGGTTGGGAGCTGACGAGTAAATTTTTCTTTTTCTATCGTTTTGGTAGAAGGAAGGGAAGAAAAGTTATCAGAAATCAGCTTTTTTATCTTTTCTTGATGAAAGGTTCCTGCCACTAAAATGATCAAATTATCCTTGGTGTAAAGTGCATTTTTATAAGCGAAAAGATCTGACTGTGTAAAAGAGTTGATACGATCTTCTGTTCCTAAAATTAAACGACCGTAATTATTATCTCCATACCATCGAGTATTCTGCATCTCCTCCACTAAGATTCTCGGCATATCTTCGTACATTTTAATTTCCTGAATTACTACTCATTTTTCTTTTTCGAGTTCTGGCCCTGAAAATCTGGTATGGGTAATAATATCTGCCAGCACATCCATAATGTTTTCCGTAAAATCTGGAGCAGATTTTACAAAATATGCGACTTCCGATTTCCCTGTCCAAGCATTGCAATTCCCTCCAAATTTATCGATTGCTTGGTTTACTTCTTTTGGAGTCTTATATTTTATTCCTCCTTTAAAGATATTATGCTCGATAAAATGGGCTATCCCATTGATATTAGCAGTTTCGTACTGAGAACCTGCACGGCACATAATTTGTATGGTAGTAGAATTTGATCCAGGAAGAGGAGCAAAAATACAGTCTATACCTGCTATTTTTTCGATAGTTCGAGACATTAGAATGGAGAATTAGAAGTAAAAAAAATCAGAATTATTTTCTGTTTTAGGTATATTGTAATGATAATTGATTTCAAGGGAGATTTTTCTAAAGGGAGAAAACGTGTTGATTAACCATCAACACGTTGTTTTTTATGATTTCTTTCATCAGAGATTTTTTCTCTTATGTTTTCCGAATTTTTTGTGTAGAGAACTATTTGGTTCCCCATCTGAAAGCTCGAAAATTTAAAGATTTTGAGGCATTGATTAAATCCTTTTTTTAGTTCTTTTTTGAACAACTCTTCTGAAGTATATTTTTCTCTCAAAATCTTTAAAGACATGTTTGAGGAGAATTTTTTCTGTACTTCCACATAGAAACTATCAAAAGTGAAAGATTCGTCCGAAAAGATCTCTTGTAGAAATATATTAATCTCTACTCTGTTTTCCATTAGCCAATGATAACTGGCATACTGTATTTTTTTCATTTTTTTATATTATTTTGTTGGGGGATCCTTTAGTATAATCATTTTCGTCTAAAAGTCAATAGTAATTTAAAAGAATGTAATAATTTGCATAAAAACCATCAAACCGCTATACTTTAATTGGTTTTATTTTCCTATATCAAATCATGAAACAGTGAACGATAAAAGCACGTGACTACCAATTAGAAGGATGAACTCAACTTAATAAGTATTTTCTCTCTCATTATGTTAAGAATTTACAAGGAGACATTTACGAAACTTTGTCATGAAATAAGGAAGATAAAGCAGAAAAAAATGATCATGATTATGCTCTTGTACATATGGCAACGGGAGCTGGCAAAACCTTTACTGTGGATAGATTTGTAAATGATCTTTTTAGATGGAGGAAAATGGGAGTAGAATATGGGAAGCTTAAAAAAGTGCCTCCTATTAATATTTTAGTACTCAATGATCGCCAAACATTAGTAAATCAGTTAAAAGAAGATATGATTGATTGAAGAGATGGGAAAGACCCTTTTATTGAAAAAAGATTTAGTGAAGGAATGAAGATAGAAGTATTACATAGTGCTGTTTCTAAGTCTAAATCCGACGCCATAGACCATAACCATTCTAACAGAAGCTGAGATTCTATTACTTTTGCTACATTACAAACTGCGAAATGAGCATCCTGAATCACATCTCCTAATGTAATTATTGTAGATGAAGCCCACCATTTATGAGCTGAAGAGTATTATCAAACTTTTCTTGATTATTATAAGCCAGATAGTGATGGAAACTACCCTCTTGTATTACTCATGACGGCTACTCCTGATAAAATTATGCACTTATCACATATGGTAGTGGATTTTTGACTTCCACAATGGATCGCTAGCGAACATAGTCCGCAAGTAAATTATCATTTTACTCCTTCAACGGCTGAAAACAATGCTTCTTCTCTCTTGATTGCAGCAGAATTAGAAAAACTAAAAAAGAATAAGAATCAGTTTGATAAGCGATGTAAGCTTGTTGATATTGATGCTGAATTAGAAAAAATATTATCCTGATCTCTGGATAGAGAAGACATGATAGCGGATTTGAAAGAAAAAAAAATTCTTGATTGACCGAGTATTATTTTTTGTGAAAGTATAGAAGAAGTAGACACATTAACAAAACTTATCAATACCACAGAGTCTATTGCTCAACCTTTTCATTCTAAGATAAAAGCAAAGGAGAATGATCAAACTTTGACTGATTACAAAACTGGAAAAACTAAAGTACTTATAGCCGTTGGGAAACTTAATGAAGGGATAGATCTTCCAAGAACTGAGCATGTTGTTTTTTGGAGAAATACAGAAAGTAGTGATGTCTTTAGACAACAATTTGGAAGAAGTCTGAGGGGAACCTGAATAGTTAATATTCGAGACTACCAAACTGGGGTTAAGAATTTAGATTGGATAGAACAAATCAATAGAGAGATTGATCATCTCCCTCAGGGAGACGAAAAGAAAAAGAAAATTGAGATTACTGTCGATGGGAAAGATGAATTTTTGAATATACTCTTACCTGAGAGAAACCGTTTAAAGAAAGAAACAGATGAGCGGTTTGATTCCTTACCAACTGCAGGAATCCATGGAGAAGTTCTCATTGATGATAAAAAATATCTCCGACCTTCTGCACCAGAAATTCCTACATCCAATACATTATTCTGGATGAGAGATACGCAAGAATTAGCTAGTATCATGAGGTCTCGACTTGATCCTAAACGCGAAAATTATGATTCAGAACGACTAGCTAAACATGTACAATACGCCAAAGTCCCTTCTAAAAAGAAGATTACGGTCGAACCTGTTGTAGACCAAGAGGGAATTCAGGAAGCAATATTCGATTATATCCAGCAAATTTCTAATGATTCTCTTTTAGGGTTTCCTTTAATTGGAAACGAAGGAAGTGTAGAAATTGGAGATTCTCTCTATGTACAAATTGATCTTTCTACTACAAGCGTTTTTAATATGCATGGTTTTACTCCTGAACAAATTAAACACAAAATTGATCAAACTCCTAAAGAACGGAAAAAACAATACGGAAAAGATGCCATAAAAATAATAGAAGATAAATCAAAAAAACTTATCACATGATCTCAGCAAAAAGTATATTCATTAAAAGCTTTACAGGCACTTATGTATCCTCATATATGAAACAATAAAAATATTGAAATTGATGGCAATACATATTGTGTTGTGAATAGTATTGATTATCAAAAGATAAAAAAAGCTAACTCTACACGGAATGAAGAATATGGAAAATATGTTTGGAATGAGTCACGTCAGGAATTACGAAAAGTTTTTAGTAAAGAAGGTTTGGAACAATTAGGAATTGACATGGAGGTGTCCACAACTTTTCAAAAGAATCAAATTAATTGATGAAGAACGATGAGATCAAGGAGAAAAGTTGTATAGAAAAATCCCCTTTTGAATAATCAAATGGGGATCTTCTGTTCAAATCAAGGAAATTTGTCCTATTTGAAGTTTACTGTAGCTCCAGCTTCAGTAAGTTTTGCTTTGATTGCATCAGCTTCGTCTGATTTTACATTTTCTTTTACAATTTTTGGTGCAGCTTCTACTAAATCCTTTGCAGCTTTAAGGTCGATTCCGAGAAGCTCTTTCACTACTTTAATTACTGCAATTTTCTGAGATCCAGCATCTGAAAGTTCAACATTAACCGTATCAGATCCTCCTCCTGCTCCAGCATCTCCTGCTCCAGCATTTCCTGCTCCAGCAACTACCATTGCAGCAGCTGAAACACCAAATTTTTCTTCGATAGCTTTTACAAGTCCGTTAAGTTCTATTGCTGACATTTTTTCGATAAGCTCAAGTACTTGAGTTTGTTCCTTTGTAAGTTCCATAATTTAGAAATAATAAAGAGATAAATGTACTCCCCTCATCATTACGAGGTGAATGAAATAATGCGTAACTATTCCGTTTTTTATCTGTTTTTATGAGAGATAAATACGATATTACGCTGATTGTTTTTTTGCTACCTCATTGACCACACAAGCGAAAGATTGTAGTGGGTAATTGAAAAGGTAAGCAATTTTTGATAGAAGCTCTTCTCTGGAAGGAACGTTTGCTAGTTCCGTCACATAAGTTCCATCATGCCATTTTTTGTCATACCAAGCTCCTAGAAACTTGAATGAACTGTCGGCTTTTGTTTTAACAAATTCTTTTGCGAATTTGTTTACAGCTTTTAGAGGTGCGTATTCGTCTCCTGTTGTGTAGAGAGCAACTACAGGTCCCTCAAGCTTTTCGAGATCAATTGTTTCATATCCTGCCTGCTCCAAAGCTCTTAGAAAGAGTCTTTTACGAACAACATTGAATTTTCCTTCAGCGTCTACTACATCCCTTCTCACTTTCGCAGAAGTGTTTACAGGAACGGCATTTTGCTGTAGGACAACTACATTGGTCGCTGCCTTCAGGTCTGAAACATATTGGTCGATCAGCTGTTTTTTTTGATCTTTACTAATCGCCATAAGCTTTCAGATGAAAAAGAAATAAAAATAACTTCTTTGCGAGAAGTTATCATCAGCATTTTTTGTCTCTTTGTTTGAAGAGAACAACAAAAAAGTTCTGTTGAATAACCTCGGTAGGATTTATGATTTCTCCGTATTAATGATGGAATCACCTACTGTCTCAGGCAAATAGTCTTTTTAAGTATAGGGAATTTAGAGGAGAAAGTCAAGAGAAAATAAGAAAAACCTCTCTCCTCTTAATACCTTCTTGATTTTTTTGGGAGGATATGCATACTGAAAGTATGAATTATGAACATTTTTCTCATCGTGATAAAGAAATTTTTCTCGTCGATATGACAAAAGAGATCGATCATCATTTTTCTGAACTGATGAAATGAGGGGTCGAAAAATACCTCAAAGAAGATAAAAAAATCTGAATTATTGTAAACAAAAAAGGGTTTTCAAATGGGATTATTTGTTATCACTGTGGATATATTCCTCAATGTAAAAAGTGTTCAGTTTCGGTCTCTTATCATAAGAATCCTGCAGGCGAACTGATGGGAATGTGTCATATCTGCAAAACACAGTATCTTTACCCTAAACTTTGTGAGAAATGTGGACATAGCAAGATTGCTCCTTATGGAATGGCTATCCAACAGGTTGCAGAACGAGTAGAACGTGAATATCAGCTACAACCAATAATTATTGAGAGTGAAACTGTAAACTCCCCTGGTAAGGTAAAAAAGATTATCGAAACGCTTAATCAACCTACAGATTCACCGCAGACGAAAGGGAAAATTGTCATTTGAACTGCACTTTTGACACAACCGATTCGCGAATATGATTTTGATCTTCTTATCTTTCTAAATGCAGATCTCGGTCTCAATATACCAAATTATAACGTCAATGAAAGGAATTTTCAACTCCTCTATGAGACATTTACAAAGCATTCGTGCAAGAATTTTGTGATTCAAACGATGAAGGTCGATCAGTTTTCTTTACGTTTTGCTTGTAAGCTGGATAAGGAAGGGTTTTATCAACAAGAGTATGCTTTTCGTAAGCAATATTCTTATCCACCACTTGGAGAACTGTGTATTATCCTATATAAAGATGAGATTGAGTCAAAAATGTTTAAAAAAGTGGACACACTCTATCAAGAGCTTCTCTACCTCCAGCAAAGGTATCAAATGTCAGAAATGGAGATCTACGCTACTCCGCCTCTGATCTATAAAATGTTTGGAAAATACAGGTATAATATTATTTTAAAAGGGAAAGAAGTCAGAAATTTTATGGATATTGCTTATACCAAGCTCGATTTATACAAGAAGGGGTTTAAAATCGATTGGATAGCGGACAGCATTGTCTAACCTTATGCTCCTAAAAACATAGAAGTAAAAAATTTCATAATTGCGTAACTAAACGTAATTACAAATATTCCAATAAATGCATATTTTATTGCGTCTTTTGCTTTGTTTAACTGTCATCAGAAAACCTGTGTCGCATAGAGATATCCTGCATAAATAAGCATTATCGCTCCAATGAATATTCCCAGTTGAGAAAGATATTTTACGATGTAGACGAGATAATTGATCAAGGTGTCCCGATTCATAATACCTGTCTTGATCTGATCTCCTACCTCCATTTTACTAGCCTGAACCGTATAACTATCATTTACGAGTCCTCAGGTTTTACCAATCTCTTTGATCACCTCGTTTAATTCTTGATCAGAAGCGTTTGACTCGGACTCTGGTAATATCTCAAATCTTACCTCTTGTGCGAATGAAACCCCGGAAGGGAATATTAGCCCGATCAATAATAATCCGCTTATTATAACTTTTTTCATGGGGATAACATATTATAAAATAAAATTATTCAACGATATGGATTAGTTTGGGAACTGCTTTTGCTACTCTCATAAGACGAACTTTTGCATTTCCAATCATTTCTTGAAGATGATCTAGCCTCGTACCTAGATAAGTGTTGGCATATTCATCTAAAGAATTTGTCCACATCATATTACTTTTGGTGATCGTTACGTAGGTCGTATAGGCAGATATCGCATTAAGTTTTTTATCCAATAGAGCATAACATTTATTGGTGTTTC